>QMVU01000090.1 GCA_003661265.1 Thermoproteota archaeon
AATCGGGAATTAACGTCTTGTAAGGATCCTTATTACATCCCTGTGCTCTGGGACATAAGATAGACTTATTCTTACCTTATTCCTCACATCCAATCCTGCAATTGCTTTTTCTGCTATTTCGGAGTGAATTGCTGCAGCAACATCTCTTACTTCAGCACTCTCAGGAAGTAGCAAGACATCAGGAAGCACTCTACCGTCTTTATCTGAAAGTTTAGTCTCGTTTTCAACTGGGAAAATGGCCTTGAAGTGAGCGATCTCAAAAAGACTTTTATCAAGTGCCTCCTGAACTCCTGTTGATCCGTAAACATCGAGAACCCTCTCCTGAATGAGTTTTAACGCTTTAATCTGTGATTCAGCCAATTTACTTTCATCAATTATCTCAAAACCGCTGTCACCAGGTTCATATCTTATTAGCCCAGCTGAAGCTGCTTTTCGAAGTATTAATTCGGCTTCCGCAGATGTAGGAATTACTGGCTCGCTGAGATTTGCCCTAAGACGCTCTAAATTTTCTTCACTTCCTGGAACATCTATCTTATTGGCTGCTATGAGCATGGGCTTTGTCTTCTCCCTAAGAAGAGAGGCAAAGGAGAAAATCTGATCCTCTGTCCAATTGCTTATACGTGCGAGGTCTAGATCAAGTTCTTTTGCAGCCATAGACACGTCTTCCTTCGTTATTCCGAGTCCGGAGAGAACTTCTCCGAGAACAACCTCCGGTTTCTCTTTTGCGATATTTATCTTCCTAGTTATGTTAACCATATTTCGCTGTATTATCCCCTTTAACCAGTGGGAAAATTCTTCCTTAACGAGTAAAGCATCACGTAAGGGATCATAGGATCCAGGCTTTGCCGGTCTCCCCTCCTCATCTGTCGCTCCTGATGCATCCACTATCAGAATATGGACATTCGCCTTCCTCAGATCATCTAAGAATTTATTTCCAAGCCCTCTACCAAGGTGGGCTCCAGGTACTAGACCAGCTACGTCCAAGAGCTTAACAGGAACATATCTATATCTTCCGTTACACCACCCAAATCTTGGCTCGCATCTTAAACCAAACTCGGTGCACACGGATTTTACTCTCACGTAGCCCACTCCTTCGTTCGGATTTATGGTAACGAAGGGTCTATCCCCTATCTCCGCCTCCACTAATGTTGCAGCTGAAAAGAAGGTGGTTTTTCCCACATTAGTCTTCCCAACAATGCCTATGAGCATCTTTCACTTCATTGGAGGGACATTAATTTTTAAATCAGGGCTTCGCAACGAACAGGGAAAACATGTGGGTGGGATGAAACATTGCCGGTCCTCGGAAGGTACTACGAGAAATTGATCTGGAGGAAAAGAAAGGAGCTTCCCGAACTCGTTAAACTTTGGCAGGAGAGGTTAGTGAAGTGGCGCCGCCAACCTGCGGTTGTAAGGGTGGAGAGACCCACTCGGCCAGACAGAGCCCGGGAACTAGGTTACAAAGCTAAGCAAGGTTTTATAATTGCCAGAGTAAGAGTCAGGAGAGGCGGTAGGAGAAAACCAAGGCCCAGATCAGGAAGAAAGCCCGGGAGCATGGGAGTAAAGAAGATAACTCCAGCTAAAAGCTTGAGAAGAATAGCTGAGGAGAGATGTGCTAGGAAATTCCCGAATCTCGAAGTCTTAAATTCCTACTACGTTGCTGAGGACGGTAAGTATAAGTGGTATGAGGTGATCCTTGTAGATCCTCATCATCCAGCTATAAAATCCGATCCTACGATTAACTGGATCACGAAACCGGTGCACAAAGGAAGAGTGTTTAGAGGGCTAACAAGTGCGGGAAAGAAATCAAGAGGCCTTAGAAAGAGAAGAGGGCTACCTGAATGGGTGAGAAGATTCAAACGTAAGTTTAAGAGGCTACGTAGTTGAAGAAAGAGAGATTATCTGTCGTTTCCGCTCGTCTTGAGATGTTCATCTATCCTACAGAGGATAGAGAAAAGGCCTTAGCAGCTTTAATTAATTTAGTACCTCCAGAGGTGAGAAATAGGCTCTCAATGAAAAGAGAATCGTTTAGGAGCCATTATGGCTACTCTTTAGAGAAAATAAGGATAGAACTTTCAGGCAATGACGCTAAAGCCTTTGCAAAGTACTTAGAGAAGTTGTCTGGGAGCAATACGATTCAAGAGATAATTCAAACCTTAGAGACCAGGACAGATGATAGAAATCTGTATCTGAGAGTTAGTAAACAGGCTGCTTATGAAGGCAGGGTTGAATTATACGCAAAGGATCCAGGAGGGCAGATAAGAATTAAAATAACTTACTCATCTAACTACCTCCCCAAAGGAGGTCTAATAAGAGCTATTAGGGAGAAAGGGATTGGAGTATCCGAATGAGGAAGTACGTGGATCTGAAAGTATGGTGCTTAAAATCTAACAATGAAGGATTGAAAAACATCGTTCGTCTAGGAAATGAAATGGGTTTTTGGGCTATAGGACTTGCATGCCACCCTGATGGGCTGGATAGGGTCCAAAAAATGACAAACGCCTTAATATCTGAAGGGCATAGAGTCTTCACATCAATCGAAGTTAAACTTCAGACCCCTCAATCAATAAAAACCCTGTCAAAGCTCTTAAAGAAGAAAATCTTCCTTTCAATAACTCCTTTAACTTTAGAAATGGCCCGTAAGGCAGTTAAACTAGGGGCAAGCTCGATAGTTCTCCCAGTGGATAGGAAGAAGCTAATATTTGATTCTGTGTGTGCAAAGGAGCTAGCTAAACAAGAAGGAGCTATAGAAATCCATTTAGTTGATTTGTTAAGGTCTGACAGGAGGAAATTATTGAGGGCACTTAAAATGATAAGACTTGAAGTGAAGATAGCTAGAAAATACGGAATACCTGTGATCGTTTCAAGCGGGGCCACCAAGACCATCGAACTCTTGGATCCAATTGTAATGGCCTCGCTTGCAGAAACTCTATTAGGAATTCCCAGGGAAGCAGCCTTGAACTCGATTAGCGACTATCCTTACTCAATAATCAAGAAGGAGGGGTTAATTTGACATGAAAGCTAAACTCCCCATAGGATTAGCTCCTCCAAAGAGATACGTGATAATAGAGGTTAAGGGAGATCTCGACGCATATAAGCTAGTAGGCCTAGCTACAAAAGCTATTCAAGACCTATACGGTGTCCTAGGCGCTTGTGAACTTAGGTTGGCTCTAAGATACTCCAAAGGAAAGAGAGCTATTGTAGAAACGACTAACAGGGATCTGCCTAAAATCTTAACAGCTTTAGCCTTTGGTTTGTTTAAATCAGGGCTAGATGCTCAGCTTAGGATTGTAGGAGTGCATGGCACGATCAAAAAGTGCTTTAAAAACATTTAAAAGACGAGATGATTAGCTAGGCCAAACTTAGACTGTGGACCTTTTATTTTTTAGATGACCTTAGTGGGGTGAGTCCTTTTATTCAGCATAAATGAGGGATTCTAGTTGGGTGTAATCATATGTTCCCTGATACAATAAGGGCCTATGATAGGGCTATTACCGTATTCAGCCCTGATGGGCGTCTATTACAGGTAGAATACGCTTTAACTGCAACGAAGAGGACACCTCTAGCCTTAGGTGCTAAGTGCGTTGAGGGAGTAGTGCTCATGGCAAAGAGACCAGGCTCCCCCCTGCTATCTTTGCCAGGCAAGATATACAAAATCGACGACCACATAGGAGCTATTGCTGCTGGTCTAGTTGGAGATGGGTTGGTCTTAGTCGATAGAGGTAGGATAGAAGCCCAATCTCATCGCCTCATATACAACGAGCCGATTACCGTGGAAAACCTTGCTAGGAGAATTGCTCTCTTCAAACAATCCTACACTCAGTACGCTGGAGTTCGACCCTTCGGAGTTGTTATGATCTTCGGGGGGATAGATGATAAGCCACGTCTTTACGTTACTCATCCTGGAGGAGCTTACTTCAGTTATTTAGCGGTAGCAATGGGTAAAGGAAGCGATGAGGTTAATGAATTTCTCAGGAAGAATTACAAGGAAGATCTGAGCTTGAACGACACTATAAAACTGCTAATGAAGCAAACGATCAAGACGAGTGAAGAGAAACTTGCTCCTAAAGACTTTGAGGTAGCTATAGTACCTGTCGAAACCAAAATGTTTCGATTTCTGACACAAGAGGAAATTAAGAAGTATCTGGATGAAGCACAGTCTGAATTAAAGAAAGAGAAGTGAAAAGTTCTGGACAGAGGGAGGGAAATGGGAGAGCCTGTTATTGCAAGAATCGATGTTGGAGGAAAACATCACTTTGAAGTTTTTGTATATCCAGAAAAGGCTTATGCTTATCTTGAAGGCAACAAGGTAAGTGTTGAGGATATTTTAGCCATTGAAAAGGTCTTTAGAGATGCAAGAAAAGGTATAGAAGCTTCTTCAAAGGATTTACTGCAGATTTTCGGTACGGATGATCCTTACGAAATCTGCAGGAGGATATTAGATGAAGGCAAAGTACAGCTAACCACAGAATATCTTCGAAAATTGCAGGAAAGAAAGAAGAGATGGATAATTAACTTCATACATCAGAACTTCGTAGACCCGAAGACAAACATCCCTCATCCAATTCCGAGAATCGAGAGAGCCATGAAAGAGGCGAAGGTGAGGATTGATCCATATAAAAAGGCTGAGGAGCAAGTTAGTCAGGTAGTCGAAGCCATCAGAAAGATCCTACCACTAAAGGGAGGATCCTTAAAACTTAAGGTGGATATACCAATTGAGGCTTGGGGGAAAATAAGAGCCAGGCTATCCGGATTAGGGAGAATATTGCGTGAGGAGGTTTCAAAGGACGGTAAAAGAGTCATTATTAATGTTGAAGTTCCAGTGAGGGCCCAGGGGTCCGTATATGAACTTATAGGAAAGGTAGGTGGAAGTGTTGAAGAAATCAGTTAGTTCTAAAGCTGAAATCTTTGTGAAAGATAGGGAGCTCGTGCTTCCCGGACAGGCGCTTGCAAAGGGTTTGTTAAAGCCTGATAGAGGAGTTTATGTGGATAAGGATGGTGTAGTGAGGTCTTACATGGTAGGACTTGCTGAGATAGGTGATGAAAGAATAGGAGTAATACCCCTTAAGGGGAGCTATGTCCCGAAAACGGGCGATCTAGTGATAGCTAGAATTGAAAAAATGTCACAGAGAATAATATTTGCGGATATAAACGCTTATTGTAAAGCGATAATGATAGTACCAAAGCCAGATCCTGGACGAAGAGGAAGGAAGTACTCCCTTCTGGCCAAGTACGAGGTTCTAGCTCCAGGAGATATTGTACTGGCAAAGATAATGTCCTATGATGGTGTTTCGAATCCTCTCCTATCGATAAAAGGAGAAGGTCTTGGAAAGCTTGTTGGAGGATCCCTAATAATGATAGAACCGAGCAAGGTTCCTAGAGCTCTTGGAAAACGGCAATCCATGTTGCAGATGTTGAAACAGAAGGCTAAGTGCGACATTATAATAGCACAAAACGGGATAGTATGGGTGAACTCCGACGATCCCAGGGTTATTAGCGCTATAGAAATGGCTCTTCGCAAGATTGAAAGAGAGTCTCACCTCCCAGGCCTAACCGAGAGGGTTGGTCAGTTATTAGATTCCCTTCTAGGGGGGAACTCGTGATGAATTCCATATTTACCGAGGAAAAGCCGGAAGTTTTGATCCAA
>QMVU01000091.1 GCA_003661265.1 Thermoproteota archaeon
CATATCATACTTCCTCAGCAAGGGGAAGAAACGTGATAGAACCCTCCCTCTAATTGTTGATGGCATAAAGATAGGTCTCATTACAAGCCTTGGATTTCTCATCGTCCTAACAACAGTCGGATTCCTCTTATCTCTAGCCCTCATACAAATTGGTAAGTTCATCCCGTACTTTGTCATCGGGATAGGTGTTACCTTTGCTGTCCTAGGCATCCTTTACCTAGCGGGAATTAGAAAATCATTTAATGTGTTCTTAAAAGTCTCACATAAAGTCCAGAAGAGGTCTAGCAAGAGTTTAGAACCTTTCTTCTACGGAATAGGTTATGCTTTGGCTGCAATGGGATGTTCTCTTCCCATATTCTTAGCTATAGTTTCTGGATCGGCTGCCTTTAGTCCGTGGTTTGCCATGCTTTCTCTTCTATCCTACTTTTTGGGAATGAGCAGCCTAATGATTCCTATCTCCATCATAACATCGGTTTCTGGAGGGATAATATCCAGTAGGTTCATGGGAATGATGCACTATGTTGAGAGAGGAACGGGATTGATCCTATTGTTAACGGGTCTCTATCTGATATGGTATGAATTTCGCATAACTTTCACATAATCAACTGAGTAGAAGCATTCACCCCTCTTCAACTGTTTTAAAGTAGATTTCCAACTCGCTGCCCTCTATTCGCTTACCTTTATTCACCAAGTAGCACTTCATCCCAGTAACAAAGCCAGGTGGCGTGTCAGCGACCCAACCTGTTGAGATGCAATATCCATTGTCGTCGACTACACCGTATCCTCCGCACTCCCTTCCTTTAAGAGGATGCTCATGGGTGAAGTTAATTGAATCGCAGAAACACACGATTTTGTACCCAGCGTACTTCGGAGATGTCCTGAAGGTTATGTTAAAGTGCTCCCAATACTTCACCTCTATGAGTATCTTCCCCTCGTGTTCCCTAATTGTTCCAGTACTGACGTCAACAACCTCTATCTTTGGAGGAGAGCGGATTATGTAGAATAGAACAACTGCGATGACTACGAGTAATAACAGGATGAGAATTATTGCGACCTTCTTCATTTTCATAAACCTACATTGGCTTCCTTGATTTAAGTTTAATCAATGGGTTCAAGTTCCTAGAAGGATAGAAGAAGGTTCTGAGAGGCAAAAAGTAGTTTGAGGTTTTACTTGAGGAGGTGTTCTTATGGCTTATGTTGCCTCTTCATCGGCTGTTATAATATCGAGTCATGTTAGAGCCGGTGGAACGCTTGTTGAACTGAGCAAGAATCAGTTCTTAGATCTCATAAGGAGATTTGGGGAGAAGGACTTCCTCGTAATTCATGGAATGATAGGGGTCTTAAAGAAGAAACACCTCTACTTGACAGCTATAAATGGAATAACGTTTATCTGTGAGACAGCAGAGGAACTTCCAGTGAGAGTAGACATCGAAGCCAAGAGGTTGCATATCCTTAAATACTGAAAGAAAAATGAGATAAAAATCGGAGAGAAAAGGGATTAAGGCCTTTTAAAGAACTATAGGGAATTCAGAAAGAAATGGAAAGCTGACAGCTTTCAAATAGGATACTCCTTAGTTTTTTATGCTTTCTGAGCTAGAGTTCATGGAATGAAATGAAAGTCATTGGGTTAATTGGCGGGATGAGTTGGGAGTCTACGCTGGAATATTACAAAATAATAAACGAGCTCGTGAAAGAGAGACTAGGAGGTCTCCATTCGGCCAAGATACTCCTCTACTCGGTTGATTTTGAAGAGATATCAGAGCTTCAGCATAAGGGGAAGTGGGAGAGGTTGACAGAGGTCATGATAGACATAGCAAAAAGGTTGGAGAAGGCTGGTGCAGAGTTCCTGCTCATATGCACGAATACAATGCACAAGATGGCAGATGACATTCAGGAGAGGATAAGCATACCCCTGCTGAACATCGTAGACGTGACAGCCCAAAGGATTAAGGAACTCGGTTTGAGGAAAGTAGGGTTGCTGGGGACGAAATTTACAATGGAAGATGATTTCTACAAAGGTAGACTGGCTAGGAAACACGGAATTAATGTCTTAATTCCAGATAAGAAGGAAAGGCAAGTGGTTCACGACATAATCTACAAAGAGCTCTGCCTGGGGATCATAAAGCAGTCCTCAAGAGAGAAAATCATGAAGATAATCGACAATTTAGTCAAGAAAGGGGCTGAAGGAATTATCTTAGGCTGCACAGAGCTGCCTCTGATTATCAGACAAGAGGATTGCGAAATCCCGCTCCTCGATACCACTAGGATTCATGCTGAAGCCGCTGTCGAATATGCGATTCAATGATTTTCACTCAGAAAAAGACTTAATATCCTTATTTAGGAAGAAACTTTCTTTAAACAAACATAATACTCCTAGTGGGGAGGTCTGCTGTATCATGGGTGGTCATAGAAGCCGCACTGCTAGTTCTTGTGATAGGGATCTCTGTCTTGCTATTTACTCCTTGTAGCGCGCTACGACCTGAGAGGTAACAAATTGGCACCTAGAGAATTACTAGGACTCTTCTCCTTCTAGTTTATGGGAAGAGAAGATAATGAGTTGTTTTATTTGATTAGCTCCTCCTTAAGTTTCTGTCAGGATTTCCTCAAATTCGTAGAGGATATCCAGCAAATAGTTAATGTGCAGTTTCTCCGCCTCATATTTCATCCTAACTTCCGGGGCCGTTCTTGAAGCATCCTCTAATAGATCTAGGGCCTCTTCATATAATCCCTTAGAATCCTCCAACATGGAGAGCCATTTTTCTGTTAGAAGTTCCTCGCTCTCCTCTATCTCATGAATCACCTTAAACATGATGAGGGTTGCGTTAATAACTTTCTTCTCTCCTTGCAAGAATTTCAGCTCAGCTTGCACAATCCTCTCGTACTTTTCGTACGTATCCTTATGGACAGGTGATTTCTCTGAGAGCTCCTGATACTTCTCGATCAATTCCTCGAAGGCCGATATGGACGCATCGATGCGATCAAGAGCATCTTCTAGGAGATCTATCTGTCTTTCAGTTCTCTCTTCGTACATAGAAGCTGATAGGGCATAATACGCGTCAACCCATTCGGTTGTAGCACTAAGGGAGGCTTCATGCACTTCTGAAGCTAATCTTGCGAGATTATAGTAACTCTGGTTTAAATCCGAGAAGGAATCCTTAAGAGCAGCCAAGTCCTGCTGAACTTTCGCTAGCTGATCCTTTAGCCCTGAGATTTTCTTCATCTGCATTGAGTAACCAGCAACATAACCTGCTATGGCACCCAATACTATGGAGATCAGAATAAAGACTACCAGATGGCCTGACCTCTTGCTTGAGGTCATACGGGGATCTACAAGTAGGCTTTTTCTTTAAAAAAACACTGTTCTTGGCCGACTTACCTGCATCCCTTAAGGCATGAGTTCTGACATCCCTTGAGAATCTGTTTAACTCCTGAGCCCTAAGTAATTTTTATGGTATGAAAAAGATAAGTTCTAAGCCTTCTGTATACTTTTAGCCATAGCGGTTTGCGGGCAAAAATGTCCTTAAGCATGGTGGTTTAAATATCACATCCTACAAATCTTTATGGAGTATCTTTCCGGGAGCAAGCATACCTGTTGAGCCTTAATTCGTTCAAGAAATTGAAAAGCAGAGTCCTAGTTACAGAAGAAGGAGAAGTTTGTCCCAAATGCGGTAGCAAGGAAATCATAGTGGACTTTGATTCTGGAGAACTTGTCTGTTCGAAGTGCGGTCTTGTAATAGGAAAAAGTATCTTCATGGAAGGGAGAGATTGGAGATCTTTCAGCACAGAGGAATTTAGGGAAAGAGCGAGGGCAGGAGCTCCTGTAACGCCTGCAAGGACGGAGTACGGGTTGGATACCAAGATCGCCTACACTAAGAGAATAAGCTGGAGAGCCCTTACTAGCCTTAGGAGGAGTCAGAGGTACGCTAGAACAAGAAGAGAGAAGAACATAATGCCAGCCCTGATTAAACTCAGGGCAGCGGCAGAGAGATTGGATCTGCCGACTCATACGGTTGAAGACGCTGCTAAACTGTACAGGATGGCCGCATCTAAGGGTTTAGTGAAGGGAAGAAGTGTGAACGCCATGGTGGCTGCCGTTACATACGCAGCCTGTCGGAGGACAGAAGTTCCTAGATTCTTGGAGGAGATAGCTTCCTTCTTCAATCTCAGTGAGAAGGAGGTAGGAAGAACCTTCAGGTTCATCTTTAGGAAGCTTAAAGTGAAAATACCACCTCCAAAGCCTGAGATATACGTTTCCAGAATAGTTTCAAAACTGAGACTTCCCCAATCAGTTACAATAAAGGCAATAAAGGCTCTCAGAATAGCGAGAGAGATAGGAATAACGCTTGGGAGGGAGCCAGCAGGAGCAGCAGCTGGAGCAGTTTACTTAGCTACTCAAATGGAGGGGATAAGTAGAACACAGAAAGAATTAGCTAAAGCCGTCCTAGTAACAGAGGTGACCGTAAGAAATAGGTACAGAGAGTTCCTTGAGAAGGTTATGCCAATACTTAAGGAAGAAGCGGAAAGTCCGCCTCCATCGATGGAAGATTAGTCCAGACGCTCGTCAACTTGTACAGGCGCGCATTTTTCCTGAAAAAGGTTAGAGTGAAGCTCTTTTTCGCGCGCTTTCGTATAACCTCAAGAGATTAATTTTAATTTATTTAGAATCTCTATAATCTATAGAGTATATAGAAAGTGGTGGAAATATGATAGAGAGAACTATACAGAAGGTTGGCGGGTCATCCTACACGGTTACTCTTCCCAAGTTTTGGATCAAGAAGCATGGGATAGGAAAAGGGAGCAAGGTTCTTATTGAGGAGGGCGTTGGCGGTGCTCTCATCATAACCCCAGCTAAACCTAGAGAACTCGCTGTAGCTAAGGTTATTCACGAAGATGTCCATGCTACTGCAAGGAAGATCTTCGCTGCCTATCTGGAGGGCTACGATGTCATAGAGGTGATAGGAAGGCCTTTGATAAAATCTATTGACAGGAAGGAGATAAAAAAGGCCCTTTTGAGGCTCCCTGGCCTCGAGATAGTTGAGGAGGATTCAGGAAGAATTGTGCTAAAGTGCGTCCTAAATCCCTCCATGCTGGAACCCTGGATGCTTTTTGAGAGGATGAAGAAACTTGTGTCGAGCATGATGGAGGATCTCCTTAAAGCAGCAAAAAAGGGAGATGCAGAGCTAGCCTCGTTGGTCATAGACAGAGACGACGAGGTGGATAGGGCTTACTTCCTCCTTGTGAGGGTTGTCAGGAAGACGTCACAGGACGCCTACTTGATGAGGATGCTGAAGATAGACCCTGTTCAGCTCATTGACCTTAGGGTAGCTAGCATGTTGCTTGAGGTAGTTGCCGACAGGCTAGCTGAGCTGGCTGAGTTACTAAGTTCTGGTTCTCAAATGACTTACATACCTAAGAAGATGGGCTCTATGCTCCTAGAACTCCAGAGGATAAGCGTAGAATCAGTGATTAGGAAGGACATCTCGCTTGCTGTTGAGGGAAAGGAGAAAGCACAGAAACTCCTTAAGATGATTTCAGAGGAATTGGTAAAGAGTAAAACAGAACCCGGCGTTCTCTTCGCCTTGAGAGAGGTAATTGCCCGCCTAGGA
>QMVU01000092.1 GCA_003661265.1 Thermoproteota archaeon
AAAGACTTTTAGGATTAAACCTCTCGGTTCTGGGTCGTACCTGTCCTTAGTGTAGAAATAAAGCATCAGAAAAGCTCCAGGAGCTATTGCTGAGATTAGCAGGGACAGGCCCTTTAAAGAGGCAAAATATAGCAGTGCGATTATCAACAAGGTTAATATTAGCAAGATGGAGAGCCTATGAGTGTTTCTCTCTTTTGACCGCTCCTCAACCATCTAGACACGTGTATAGAGGTGCCTGATTCTTTAAAGGATTTCCCTAATCTGTGGAACCAGTCGAGGGAGAAGAGATCTTATTTATCTGGGTATCCGAGGATGACCTAAAGAGCTCCTCTAAAGCATCTGGCAGATGATTAATCCAGTTTCCCCAGTTGTGCCCTTCTGGAACTATTAACGTAGTGACCTCGTGGCCCATTTCCCTCAGAATAATGGCCATTCTGAGGTTCTCCTCTGAAAGGTTTATCCAGTGGATTTGATCGTACTTCCCCCACTGCATGACCACCCTAATCCTGGGTGCTGGCCCTCTAGCCACCTGAAAGATGTCTCCTGACGCCTTAGGACAGACAGTAATTAGAACCCTGGGAGGGATTAAGGCAGCTGACTGAAGAACCACAAGTCCAAACATTTCTGGCCTTATTAATGCAGCATAAAGGGATATTAGCCCTCCTAAAGAGTCCCCTACCAAACACCTGTCCTCCCTAAGCTTCGAGGTGGCATATCTACTATCGATAAATGGGACTAGCTCTTCCGATAAGAATCTCACGTAATCTTCGTCCATAGCGTATTCACAGTTCCTATAAGCTGGATCTATGAAGACGGCTATGACTGGCTTTATTCTCCCCTCAGCTATCATGTTGTCCAAGATCGTTACCGCCCCGTACTTAATGTACTCAGATCCATCTTGGAAGTAAATCGTCGGATATTCCTTCGCATCACCATAATTTGGAGGGGTGTAGATGTGAAGTGAGACGTTCCTTCTGAGCCATTTACTCTCAATTGTAAGGTTGATCAGGTTTCCTGAAGGGGTTCTTGACCCTCGAGAAAGATAGGGCGAGGCTTTGTACTCCGGCATCATCAACACGGAGTGATCAGGTCTATCAAGGGCTCTATTCTCATTTAAGGGATCTGGAATCCATTTTTCTCCGACAACAAACTTGTACTCAACCCTCGCATCTTCCGGAAACTCCTTTATGATGTAATAGAACTTGGTTTGAGCCAGCCTTCTGAGCTTGTCGGTCGAGGGGCTCCACCCATTCCAATCCCCCGCTATCCACACATCAACAGGGGCATCGCTTATGTAAAAGAAAATCGCCTTGTTTCCTTCTACTATAGGAGAGCCCGTCCTGTTCAGCCTCTCCTCTAAAGCCCTTATAGCCTTTTGGACGACATTTGAGTTCTCCTCAGCCTCCTCAATTAGTTCAATTAAGCTGACCTTCTCCCGTTTATACAAAGTGTAAACGCTGAGGAACAATAGGATTAGGGGAAGTAAGGCCAGAAGCCCTCTAAGTGATGATCGCTTCATATTAGCATGTGGAGTGAATTATGGCCGCCACCTTTACGCCCCTTGACTTGAGCTCGTTAAACCTCTTTATCGCCTCAGAAGTGTTCAGAACTTCTATTCTTGGATCTCTTATTTCTAAGATTTTCTCGTCAACCCTGACAACATTAGCATACCCTATTCCTATGACTATCACCTCTGGATCTTCTTTAAGCAGATCTTGGATCTCCTCGTAGGCTACGTAGTGAGATTTCTCCCTCAAAGAGGGCCATCCGTTCGTATGAATCTTAAGATCCACATACGGAAAGGGAATCGCGCTGTAAACGGTGAATCCAAATCTATGGATTCCAAACCTTCCCGGCTTATTGATGACGACCCAGACTGCAAACAGGAACGTCAATATAATCAGCAACTTCCTCCTAGTGACGTTGAGTGAACGAGCCATCCAACTAGAAGTTGAATTAGTTCTTTTAGAATTTATCGGTATTAGAGCCCTTAATTTTAAGGGCAACTGCCACCTAGCACCCTCGGTGATACGTTGTCGGTTGATAAGAGGGAGCTTTCCAAGGGGAGGCCACAATATCACCTCAAGGTAAAGCCAGGAGATGTGGCTAAGTACGTTCTCCTTCCAGGAGATCCTGGAAGGGTAATTAAGATAGCTGAGTTCATGGATAGCGCGAGGGAAGTCGCGAGGAACAGGGAATTTCTGACTTACACTGGGGAATATAAGGGCATTCCCGTCTCAGTTACTTCGACGGGGATAGGGTGCCCTTCAGCGGCCATAGCTGTTGAGGAGCTGGCAAATGTGGGAGCGGAGGTTTTCATAAGGGTGGGCACTTCTGCAGGCATACAGCCAGAAGTCAAACCAGGAAACATTGTTATTCCAAACGGAGCCATGAGAAACGAGGGAACATCCTACTACTACGTCCCTGACGGATTCCCGGCTGTTCCAAGTTACAGGGTCCTTAGGGCACTAATCCTCGCTTCTCAGAAGCTGGGGTACGAGTATCACGTTGGGATCATAAGCACGGACGATTCCTTTTACGCGGAGAGTCCAGAGTTCCTCTCTGAACTCAGAGATTATGGGATAACCAGCTTGGATATGGAGAGCTCAGCCATATTCATAGTCTCTCATCTGAGGGGGCTTGAAGCAGGGACCGTTCTTGGGGTTGTGGCAAATCTCAGCACTAGGGAAGGAGTCTTCAAAGAGGACGATCCTAGGAGGAAATTAGCTGTTGAGAGGGCTATAAAGACCGCTTTAGAAGCTGTTAGGATCCTGGAAGAGGGAAAATAAATTTTCCAAGGTAGTTTGTTTTGGAAAATTTAGAACGATTTATAAGCAATACTCGCCAGATGCTGGTATGTTAGTACTGGGTTCTGCTCTAGGATCTCTAGCTCTGAGATTTATTATTGGCCTGATCATAAACGCAGTAGTACTCTGGATCTCCCAGATCGTGGTGCTTCCTAAGGAAAAAGAGAAGGGATTCTTATCCGTGCTAGTGCTTGCTCTAATTGGAGCCATACTTACCTCGTTCTTACTCTTAATTCCGATAATCGGATGGCTAATAGGTCTAATCGTCTGGATCTGGCTCATCAAATCTTGGTTTGACACGGGATGGTTGCAGGCAATTGCAATAGCTATACTAGCCTTCATAATAGGGGTTATAGTGGGAGCCCTACTGGGCTTAGGCTTTCTTCTAAGCTGGATATAGGCCAGGCTAAGCTAAACGCACGAGGACATCTCATCTCTAGATCTAGATGAGATGCCTCTTCCCCTTTCTCTAGAAGATAATTAAATATACTCCCCCGTCGAGTAAGCCAGAGAGAATGCATGATAACCGGTTCCAAGCAAGGTGCTTGCATTGAAGGTGTTGATAATCACAGAAAAACCGAGGGTTGCTGAGAGGATAGCTAAGATACTCTCGAATGGAAAAGCTGAAAAAATCAACGTCGAGAAGGTGAACGTTTACCGCTTTACCTCGAATAGCAAGGAGTGTTTCGTGGCTCCTGCCTCAGGACACATTGTTGAGCTAGATTTTCCTGGGAAAGACTGGTTTTATCCCATAATCATGGAACCGGAGGACTTAGTCTACAGAAAGATAAGGGGTAAGGGCAAGTACCTCCAAGCCATAAGGAGAGTGGGTCGAGATGCAGATCTAATAGTCGTTGCCACGGACTTAGACACGGAGGGCTCTGCGATCGCTCTCGAAATACTGAGAGTTTTAGGATGGGAAGGGAAGAAGGAAGTTAAGCGGATGGAATTTTCGGCTCTAACTCCAAAGGAGATAAAAGAGGCTTTCCAAGAGCTAAAGCCTTTCGACAGACCTAGGGCCCTTGCTGGCTTCTCCAGACAAGTAGTGGATCTGGAGTGGGGAGCGAACGTGACGAGGGCCTTAACTCTCTCGACGAGAAAACATACGGGAGTCAAGGTTTTAAGTGGAGGAAGGGTTCAGAGTCCTACTTTGTCCATTCTGGTGGACAGGGAAAGGAAGATCAGGAATTTCGTTCCTGAAACGTATTATAAAGTCGTAGGACTCTTTGAACACGAAGCTGGAAATTTCGAGGCAGTCGCCCTCCCGCCTCCTGGCAAGAAGAGGATAGACAGCGAGGAGTACGCTAAAAAAATTAAGGAAGATTGTGAGGGGAAGGAGAGCATTGCTTCAGTTAGCTCCAAGGAGGTGGTCGTCAAACCACCGGCTCCGTTCAACGGGACTTCAATGCAGGTTGAAGTGAGCTCTATAACAGGGCTTTCCCCAAGGGCTCTCGCGGATAGGAGGAGAGGTATAGCTCAACAGCTTTACGAAGCCGGATACATATCCTATATAGGGACTGAGAGTGAGAAGTACCCGAAGGAATGGGGGAAGAAGGACTTCGTGGAGATGGTGGAGATAATTCGATCCTATTCGCCCTTGAGAGAGGAAGCTGAGTGGGTCCTGGCCAACATGAGGAGCAAGCCCGTTGAAGGAAAGAAAGAGGATCCGGCGCATCCTTGCATTCACATAACTGGAGCTCCAAAGTCTCCTGATGAATTTCCCACGAAAAAGCACAGACAGGTTTACGAAGTCATTGCCAGAAGGGTCTTAGCTACACTGTCTCCGGATGGAAGGGATCTGAGGACGAGGATAGATGTCAACGTGGAAGGTCATCCCTTCAGGGCAACTGGTAAGGCCATCTTGGAGAGGGGCTGGAGAAGGGTCTACCCCTACCTGGCTGAAAAGGAGGTCCTCCTACCTCCTGTCCAAGACGGAGATTCCCTCATCTGCTTAGAGGTAAGGATTGAGGAAAAGCAGACCCAACCTCCCAAACGCTACACACCTCGCTCTCTAATTAAGAAGATGGAGCAACTTGGTCTCGGCACCAAAAACACGAGGGCCCAGATACTGGACATATTGAGGGAGAGGGGGTATGTAGAGGGCAAGAGCTTCGTAGTTACACCCTTGGGCGAAGTTGTTGTCGATGTACTTAGAAAGCATGTTCCTGAGATCGTTGACCCGGAGTTCACCGCCCAATTGGACAAGGCAATGAGATCGATAGAGCTGGGTGAGCTGAGTCACTCTAAGTTCATAAACTCATCCTTAGACGCGCTGAGGAAAATAATGTGGGAGTTCAAGAGAAACGAGGAGGAAATAGGTAAGGAGATAGCTGAAGGGCTCAAGAAACATAGGATGAGGGTTAAGTTGGTTGGAAAGTGTCCTAGGTGTGGAGGAGATCTTGTTATAAAGAGGAGCCGTTATGGGAGATTTGTTGCATGTTCTTCATATCCGGATTGCTCCATGACCTTCAATCTGTTTCCCCGGGAAGAGATACTTAACGAACGGTGTTCTTGCGGACTTCCTCTAGTCTCAGGAAGAATAAAGACGAAGTCAGGGAGGAGCTTGAAGTATGTGCGCTGCCTTGGGAACTGCCCGGAGTCTCCGCTGAGATGTAGGAAATGCGGTTCTCTTGCTGTGGTAAAGAAAGGAAGGTTTGGAGTGTACATTCAGTGTTCTAAATGCGACAAAACGAATTTCTTCATAATAAGAAGGTAGATGCGGGAGTAGGATGAAGTGGAATGAAGCCCCGGGCGGGACTCGAACCCGCGACCTGCGGTTTACAAGA
>QMVU01000093.1 GCA_003661265.1 Thermoproteota archaeon
CTGTATGGGAGGCAAAGCTCAGGTACGAGAGGGGGATCGTCATCTGGCCTTCCTGGACGCCGATGTGGCCTCGCTCCACAGCTCCAGCCTGCTAATGGGCAGGTTCCTAAGCGAGCTAATGACGTTCGAGGACTTCCTCCTAGGCTACAGGAAGAGCGTCTTCTACCCTCCGAACCCTAAGAGGTTCAGGAGGGAGGACGCGGAGAAGCTCAGGCTCATGGTCTGTCCCTCAGCGTGCAAGCACGTCGAGAGGATAGCTACCCTTGATGTAAAGGAGATAAGGTCTAGGGTAAAGAAGCTCATGGAGATGGCCTCAGAGAAGGCCGACAGGGTCTACATCGACTTCCCAGCTGGAAGTCCCCGCATGATAAGGCTCGCTACCGCGCTTGCGACGGAGTGCGACCGGATAATCCTTATACTCAGGCCCGGGAGGGAGAGGCTTACAGCGGCGGTAAGGGCATGGGAGAGCCTAAAGAGGCTGGATCCCGCCCCAGAGCTAGCAGCCGTTGTGATAAACATGTACGAGGAGAACGAGGCCATAGACCCCGAGACCGGGATGAGGTGGGAGGACGAAGTCGAGGCGGCCTTCGGCCTGAGGCCCACAATCATACCGTTCGACGAGGCTGGAAATCAGCTTCCCTCAGGGAGGAGATACCTCTCATAAGCGCTCTAGAGAGGAGCCCTGCAAACGAGATAGTGGTGAAGCTCTCAACTGCGCTCTACAGGAGGAAGACTAGGGGGGTGGAGAGGAAGGGAATCTCTAAGGAGGAGATAGAGGTCCTAGAGGAGGGACTAAGGGAAGAAATACCGTTAAGAAGGATCCAGATTGGCTCGACTAACTACTTGATATGTCCTTGAAAATCAGTAGAGCAGGATCAAAGCGCTTTGGGGTATCCAAGATAATCTAACCATCCTTTGCGACGTATTGTTTCCAACGAACTTCTCTTATCTTTCCTGTACGCAGATTCATCCGCGCGCTGAACTCCTGATGGAGGAGCCCAATGAAGAAGCGACTTTCTACAAACTCAAACCACAATGAGGTTCGATTGTTCTAGGAGTAGAAAGAGCATTGAGGCTACAACAGTGAAGTCTACTGTTCTATCCTCTGAAAGTCCCAGAAGAACAAGTAAGCTCAGGGTAATGGTTGTTATTAGAAGCGTTACGAGATTGCTTGTTGCTATGAGGATTACATAAAGAGATATTATTGTTATTAAGGCTAGAGCGCGTTTAAGTCTCTCGCTGGCCTCAAGACCCAAGTGGACGACGGTAGTTCGTGTGCCAGAGAGCTTATCGAATTCATAGTCATCTATATGATTCCTAATTTCCAAGAACATGGAGTAGAAAAATAGTACGACCGCAATTCCTAGTGTTACTGGAGTTAACCTTCCGAACGTTGTAGGCCCAGCCAGTATTAATAGCCCTCCAAAGAAGAGACCGTGGGAGAGCAAATCGAAATAGGGTCTGCTCTTTATTCTAACAGGAGGAACTGAGTATAGCCCTGCTAGAAGGTAGAGGAGAGAGAAAAGCAGGGTGGATCTTATCCCGAAAAACGAGTATGAAAGAACCATACCAGCAACTAAGAAAGCGAGGCTGAACGCAATTGCACTTTCAAATGCGAGAAGTCCGCTTGCAACAGGGTTCTTGTTGAGATCCTTAACGTCAAGCAGATCAACAACAACATCGAAACAGTTGTTTACTGAAAAGGCAAAGGCTAGATAGAAAGATACGATTAGCATGAAGATCGCAGTATCTAAGGGGTCTGAAGGAACTCCGTTCAGAAACAAGCCCAGAAGGGCCATTCCTAAATATCCTCTCCAATCCTCAACTCTAGATAGTCTGAGAAGATTGGCGGCACCATTTCTTCGGGTTATATCCAAAGGAACTCTCAAGAAGCCCACCCTTCAAACTTCCTTGATCTTACTAATCAAGCCAGAGAATTCTGAGACGACCTTATACTTGAGGTAGCTAATCAGATAAGGATCGCTCAGCTTCTCAGCCCAATCCAAGTAACAGGAGATTAAGTTGACGATTTTCGCACTTATAACCTCAACTTCCTGCCTCTCAAACTTTGCAAAGTTGTTTAAGCTGAAAACCCTAAAGATCTGCAAAACTTGCTCACTGGCTTTTATTAAGAGCCTCTGCTTATGTCTTAAATCTCTTGTTATATGTAGAAGCCCTAGATCACTCAGTTTCTTGATTTCCTTAATGAGCTTTACTTTAGATACCTTTCCTTTTAGTTTTCTGCTAAGCTGGTTGACTCCAATCCCTTCGGGAAACGAAGCTACGATATCTATGATCAGCCCTTCTAGAGAAGTTAAAGTGTCCTGCATGCAATCAAGTAAATATGTAAACCGGTATAAAAATTTACCAGTTTAGGAGGAATAGAGGTTATTGTAAATCTATCCTTCGATATTTCATAAAATTTAAACTAATTCTCCATTAAAATTTCAATTTAAATGGGAAAGAAAGTATTAAGTAAATAAAAAGGTGCATTAGAAATCTACCAGAGGAAATCGATCCAACACAAGGGATACCAATGAAATACTCCAAATTGCTCAGAGAAATTCTTAGTTTACTATTTATGGCTCTAGCCTTGGTCTTTGTACTCAGGAGAGTTGATCCATACCAACTGCTTGCATGTCTGGGGGAGATCAGGCCGAGGGACCTAATGCTGGCCTTATTTATGTCGATTTTAGCAGTCTTATCATCAACCTTTAGATGGTATCTATTGCTCTCGAGCCTTCGAAAGATTCCCCTTAAGAGGGTTCTTTCTGCGGTATTATCTGGATATTATCTCCTTCTAATTCTTCCTTATGGAGCCGGACATATTGCAAAAGTCGGATTAATTGGAGGAGATTACTACGACGCTGTTGGAAGTTTAATGCTTGGTATGATGATTGAGACACTACTATTCATCCTTCTTCTAGCACCTGCTCTCCACAACAAGCATCTTTTAGGATTTATTGCGATTTCAATCATTTTTTCTGCCGCAATAATTAAGGAGATCGATAAAAACATATCTGGCATAGAAAGACTCAAAATTCTGTGTAAAAGGATACCGATAGTTGGTAATTTGCTTCTGACACTTGAAAAAGACTTAGAAATCGTAAAAGATGACTTAAAGAGACCCTCGCTGCTTATTCTTCTATCTTTTCTCTCCTTACTCGCTCAGCTATGTGGGATATGGATATTGGTGCGCTCTTTGGATTATAATGCGGAGATTAGTGATCTAGCGATTGCTTTTGCTTCAAGCATATTTGTTGGCTTGATAGGAGGTACTCCGGGAGGAGTAGGTGGTAACGAGCTAGGATTAGCTCTAGGGCTTGAACGAGCTGGAATTCCCCTAGAGAGTTCCTTAAGCATAGCTCTTGTCTTTAAGACCCTTTTTCAATACGTTTACGCTCCAGTGGGTGGCATCATCTTTCATCTGAAGGTGGGGAGTCAGGGTTGAGGATAGCTTTAGTGAGCGACTGGTACTACCCGAAAACAGGAGGAGTTGCCGCTCATATCCGTGATCTGGCCCTCCACCTCAGGAGTCGAGGACATGAAGTGATGATAGTTACAAACAACAATGGAGTTCACGATGATAAGGAGTTAGATGAAAAAGGAGTGAGTATTTATAGAGTTTCTGGGCTTACAGCCCCCCTGCTCAGCATTAACATATCTCCATATGCCAGTAGAGAACTCAGAAGCCTTCTCTCTAGAGAAAATCCAGATATTTTCCATGCCCATCATGCCTTTACTCCTTTATCTTTGAGGGGAATGGCTGTAGCAAAGGAGGAGAATTTTCCAACAGTTCTAACCACTCACTCCATCTTCTTAGCTTACGATTCCCCTGTTTGGGACATCTTCAATCAAGCCTTTCCTGTGCTGGGTTGGTTCATAGATAGAGCAGATAGGATAATAGCTGTTAGCAATGCAGCAAAAGCCTTCATCTCTCACTTTACTCAGAAACAAGTAGCGGTTATTCCTAATGGGGTGGATAGCAAGAAATTTCACCCCAACTGGAACAAGGAGAGGTTAAGGGAAGACTTGAGTATAGAGGAAGAGTACATCATCTTGTCCGTTGGCAGGCTCTCTTACAGGAAGGGAATTCATGTACTTCTCAGTGCAATGAAAATTTTGACTGAAGAAATCGATGACATCAGGCTAATCATAGTAGGAGAAGGAGAAATGGGCTTATTCCTAAGAACGCAAGCAAAATTGCTTGATCTCGAGAATAGGGTAAGTTTCATGGGCTATGTTCCAAGCCAGCAGTTACCTAAGTTCTATGGCATGACAGACGTTTTTGTCCTTCCCTCTATAACAGCAGAGGCTTTTGGCATAGTTCTGCTGGAAGCCATGGCATCAGGTAAACCTGTAGTGGCTACTAACGTCGGTGGAATCCCAGAAGTCGTAAAAAGCTCCAATTGCGGGATTATTGTTGATCCTTGGGACGAATATGCTCTGGCTAAAGCAATTTTTTCATTATTAGAGGATGAAAGCCTGAGAAACGAACTAGGTAAGAATGGCCGTAAAGCCGTAGAGAACAGATATTCGTGGGATATTATAGCAGAAAAAATAGAGAGGGTATATCAGGAGATAGTATGAAGTCTAACTGTTGGTAGAGACTTGAAAAACACTCCCATTTTTAGAATAAGACGCGCTATTCTACAATTAGGTTCCAAACTCTTCTGCATCTTGAGAGCACAAGAAGCTTGGAAGCGCGCGTTGCTATTTTGGCGACAATATAACACCAGATCCGGATTGCATTTTGGTTGCCAGAACAACGAGCTAAAACAGTGGTCAGGACAACTTCTAAAATCTCAACCGGAAAACACGATCTCGTCTCTTCAGGAGAAGAGATAAGGAACGAAATAAGGGATATAGTCCTTATTCTGGCTAAGGAGCTTAGCAATACACTAAAGCATGGGCTTGGATCCAAGCAGGAGCTTGCGTCCCTTTCAGGCAACTTTCTCATAGCCGTCCTTATTGAGCCGGTCCAGAACTTCTTGTTCTTTATGAATGAGAGCTTGGGGATGAGGGGTTTGAAGGGTACAGGCTCGTCTACTGCCTAAACCTCTCAAATGGCGAGGTAATTTGGGTCAGGGAAATCGAAAGCAACTACCTCGATGACACAGAGCTGGAGCTGCACGATAAGAGGCTTTACGTCACAAGCGACGGGAAGCTCTACTGCTTCAGCTACGATGGAGAGCTTATTTGGGAGAGATACAACGGGTTATTTGCGGACTTCAGCCTCCTATATTCTTCTACGATGAGAGGGTTTGTTCTGGGGCAATTTCATGCTTCGACAGGGAGGGAAACCTTATTTGGATGGCGGACATTCCAAGCGCCTTCGTTTACATGGGCCTTAGTGACGAAGGAATTTACCTAATCGCGAGCATGTGGCCTGACCTCGCCACCACCATCTATCTAGTGAAGTGCAAGGCCTAAATGCTAAGAAGGGAAGATTTAGCTACTTACAGAGGGAGGGGTTGAGTTCGTACCGAATTCCATGTCTTATGAAGGTGTGAAGGCAGGGGCTTATTATTCCTGCTCCCTTTAGCTTCGCTATAGTGGCGTCAACATCCAGGTTAAGCTTAAG
>QMVU01000094.1 GCA_003661265.1 Thermoproteota archaeon
CCGTTATTAAATGTCATAAATGGTGGGCTCCATGCGGGCAACGAGCTCTCAATACAAGAGTTCATGATAATTCCTGCGGATTTCTCAGCTTTCAAAGAAGCCATTCTTGCTGCAGCAGAAATTTATCATAATTTGGGGGACTATCTGGTGTCAAAGTACGGAATCTCGGCAAAAAACGTTGGAGATGAGGGGGGATTTGCACCACCGATGTCTAAAACCAGGGAGGCTTTAGATGCTCTCATTAAAGCCATAGAAGAAAGTGGATATAGTGGAAAAGTTTACTTAGGAATAGATTGCGCAGCCAGCAACTTTTACGATTCGCAAACAAGAAAATACAGGATTGATGGAAAGGAAGTTGATGCCGGTGATTTGATAGAATTCTACGTTGAGTTAGTAAGAGATTACCCTATCATGAGCATTGAGGATCCGTTTGAAGAGGAGGATTTTCTATCATTTGCCGAGCTTACAAAGAAAATCGGGGATAGGGTTCAATTAGTAGGAGATGACTTTTTTGTAACTAATCAGAACAGACTAAAGAAGGGCATAGAAATGGGTGCAGGGAATTCTCTTCTGCTGAAAGTGAATCAAATAGGAACCCTAACTGAGGCTTTAGAAGCAGCTAGAATAGCCTATAAGGCAGGTTACTCCGTGATAGTGAGCCATAGATCTGGAGAGACTACTGATACTGCCATCTCTGACCTCGCCGTTGGGATAGGCTGTGGTCAAATTAAAGCTGGAGCACCAGCCCGAGGGGAAAGGGTTGCTAAATACAACAGGTTGTTGGAAATAGAGGAGGAGCTAGGAAAAAGAGCCATTTTTGCTGGTAGAAAAGCTCTAAGGATCGGCTAATTCCGTTAAAAATGGTTCTTTTCTTTGTAGCCACTCATATATGAAATTAAGGGCCCATGAGGGTATCTTCGAAACTTCTTTGCAGTCAAACACCTCCCTATTCTTAGTGCAAACAAGTTTCTTTGGAAGACCACATCCTATCCTCAATATATCCTCAATGAACTTTTTTACATCGTTATTTTCTCTTTTCTTAATGACTAACCACCTATCCTCTAGAATAAAAGGCCCAGATATTGTATTTCTTGCTTTAAAATGCTTTCTTATGAAATCAGACTCCCCTGGTCCCCCTACTCTTGGACCCTCTCTTATCTTTATTGGAGGGACCATTCTACTTAGGGTCTCTACTATGATGAATACTGAGGAGGTTTCATCTGTGAATCCATCTGTGTGAATTACAGGAAATCCATGATTCTTCAGGATGTTTTGTAGCTTTCTAGCACAACTTTTTGCCTGGGTCCACAGAGTATCTGGAGGTTCATAGACTTCCTTGAAGAGCAGACCAATTAGATACGTTCCTCTTTCTTCTATCAAGTTAAGAATGGTTTTTTTATCAACAGACCTTGGCTCCACTCTAAAGAAAAAGCTTTCTGACGGATTCTTTAGGAACGCCTTAGATGCCGCTTTAAACCTATAAAACTGAGTTCTGGATAGCGCAGATGCTACATTTCTCCTAGGATCAACTGGATCTATAACTATAAGAGGATTTGGAAAGAGTCTCACTGCCTCCTCTGGGGAGCCCGCTTTGCCCGATAAATCTATAACTACAGGATCTTTCCAATCCTTTGCAGCCCTTAAAACATTCAGAAAGGATCCATAGTGCAATACTAGCAATTCACAGAGGTATCCGCTGAAACCCTCTACCTTAACTTCTGCACCATAAGCCCTGATGCTCTTAACAAATGCCTTCAGTAACCTGGCTTCTCGCGCAAGATCAGGTGTCATGTTTTTTTCCAAAAATTTTGCATGGAGAGGAGATCTATCTACTGGTGTTCTGAGTTCTAAGGAGTTTTTCACCTCATAAGCGGGTACCACATCGATTTCATATCCCTCTACCCTCACCCTGGCATAAGGATGAGCTGAGTATCTGAGCGTATACTCTCCAAAAGCCTCCTCTACGATATTTATTATGGTTCTTCCGAGCTTCTCTTCAGGAAAAGATTTTTTGAATAGGACGAATATGTCCAGATCAGTCTTTCCTGGTAGCCAAGTATCTCTCGTTATTGAGCCCACAGGAACTACCGAAACATCTAGCCCAAGCTTGGTTGCAGCCTTTTCTATGAAATTAACGGCCTTTTCTAGAACCTTAAGTGCCTTCCTCTTCTCTTCAGGTGAAGGAGTTAATAGCTCAGAAGCCTTTTTTATGATTAAAGTTAACCTATTATCTTCCATCTAGGAACCTCCTTTTTCGACACTTACTCAACCTCCAAAAGGAGAATTAGCAATAAAAAGTGGGGGGGTTTAAAAGAGTATTTTTATCTTCTGATGCCAATTACAGTTCTCGTTTCAATAACATACCATCTAATCTGATCCTTGAACCACTTCCAGAACTTTACGTATTCTCCAAAGTCCTCACACTCAATTACCATAAATCCGTTATACGAAGTCCCCCACGCATGGTCAAATATTCCTGTCAACCTTATTCTCGAGGGCCATTTTTCTAGGATTTCCGACCATTCTCTCCTAGCTCTCTCCTCCTCTTCTGGAGAAAGAGGCCTTATTTTGTAAAATACTAGGAACGTGTAAGTTGGCATGGCGATCCTAACTAGAGCTCCTTGCTGACCCTTAAAAAGATGACATGTTTTGAGTGAAAAATAGACTAAGCAGGATGGGCCGGGAGGGATTCGAACCCTCGACCTCCGCCGCGTGAGGGCGGCGTCATAGCCGCTAGACCACCGGCCCTTTATTTCAGCCCCTTTTTCCTTTATTTAGTTTTTGTCCTTTTGACTAGTTTATGAGCGATTTTCTACCATGTCTTCGATCTCAATCACCAGGGCTATTGCTTTTAAAATACTGTTTGTTATAGCTCTAAGTCTAGATATGGTCTTAGCAGCTAAGTCTATCATCCAAACGGCTTCGTCGCCATTGATCTCTACTTTCTCGCCTAAAACTGTAGATGCAAAATCCGGAAGAAGTATAGCACGTATTCTCTCTATGTGGTCGGATTTACCCTTAAGCTTAATCGTTATCGTAAGGGCTGGTTCCAATTTTCTTAACTCCTCCCAGGTACATTCTTGGGCCTAATTCAAATGTTGGATGCGTGTAATAGAAACTTGCCACCGTTTCCACCCCCCTCCTCTGTACTAAGAGGACAACGTCATAGTAATCAACGAGCTCTGATAACTCTTCAGATTTCTCTATTTCCTTTACTTCGTTTACTCCAAAGCCTGAAGAGAATGCTTGAGCGAATTCTTCTGAAGCATTGGGCATTCTTGCAATTCCAAGAGTTCTAGCGAACGGGGCTCTTCTCTTGGTTAGTTCTCTCCTTAAACTAACCCCTTTAAGCCATATCATTAGTGGAAGATATTGGACTTCGGTTGGTAGGGTAGCCAGGAAGGTCAATGTCGAGGGATTTCCCTTAATCGTCCCTACAATAAGGACTCTCCTAAAGCCCTCCCCAATAGCAAGCTTCTTAAGATCCTCAACATTCTTCTTGCCCCTATTCACTCTTTTTGCTCCTGGAATCACATGATAAAGATCTCTTACAAAGCTACGAGTCCTCCTTGAAGGTCTTCTTGAAGTAGTGATCAGTATCATAGGAAGACCCGCTACTGGGATCTGGCCCTCATTATGGCTGCATAATTAGTTCTTGCTGATGGAGTTTGCGGAACCCAGGCTCCTCCCGTGAACTCAAAACCGCACTTCTTGCAGCGCCAGATCCCCAGCCTTATCCTTACAACCTTCTGCGTGTTACATCTTGGGCACTTATATCTTGCCTTTGCCTTCGCAAGAATAGCCTCATACTGTTTCCTAGGCCTCCTTCCGTATCTTGGAACCCTCAGCTTGGCCCTTGGTACTCCAATTCTAGGCAATGTCCACCACCTTCCTGACTTGTTCCATCACTTCGGGGTACTTAACACGTGCTATATCAACTGCCTTATTAATCTCACTAAGTTTGAACGCACCATTTCTCTTCTGTATCGAGCATATATTAAGGTCTTTATCTATTGCTAAGGTTAAGGCAGCATCTGCTACAGACTCTTCTTCTAAATTCGGGTCTATCATCAGGTAGTCTCCTATTTTAACAAATGAGAAGCTAAGTGGGTAATCAACTAGTGGTAAGGGAAAGCTCTCGCCCTCAACTAATCTAGGGCTGCCATCTTCCCCTACTTCTACTACGGGTATTTTAGCTCTCGCAAAAGCTATCAGAGCTGAGAGGGTTAGAGCATCAAACAGGTTTCCATCATAATCTAGCACATAGAGATCTAGGAAAAGTATGTAGACTAACTTTCCCTCTTGGATAACAAGTTTGGAGAGATCTATTGCATCAGATCCTCTAAATGCCCTGTCAACTACTCTAGCCATTTCTATTGCGTTTTCATCTGGTGGCCCAGGTTCAAAGCTGGGTGAAGCCAAAGGAAGCAACTCCACATTCGATATTAGCACTCCTTTATCAGGTGAATCAGGATAGGGCTCTCCCACATCAAACTTTAGACTGGTAAGGACCTGCGTTTTTCCGAGTGCAACCCAAGCTTCGCCCAATCCCTTAGTGAAAGTGCCCTCCTTTATCTCTATAGGCCTTATTTCATCGAATTTTCTTCCATCTTTCCGTTTACCAACTTGAGCAAGTTTAAGGAGATGCTCCTTCAGAAGCGTTGATGAGATCCTCTCCTCTAACGCCATGAGATCACACCTCTCCCTTTACCTCCTTTTCAACTACAACGTACGGTCTCCTTAGAGCTTCTTTCTGGAGCTCATATACGTACGTACATCCTTTAATTGCAAGATTCAATGCTTCTTTGAATTCTTCCGGGGTTAGAGTTCCATCAGATTGAAGTAAGGTGATCTCCTGGGTTTCCATTATCATCGCAAGAGGTATGTCCGCATCCCCCCACATATCCTCCTCATGCCCAACATCCAGAACAAGCCACTTTCCTATTTTGCCAACAGTGCACCCAGTAACAAGCCCCCTTAGAGGTATTCCGGCATCGGCAAGGGCCAAAGAAGCAGCAGTTATTCCTGCGATCCTAGTACCAGCGTCGGACCTTAAAATTTCTACGAAAATGTCAATAGCGGTGTTTGGAAACCTCTCCACAAAAATTGCAGGAATTAGGGCCTCCCGAATTACTTTAGATAGTTCGACGCTTCTCCTATCAGGACCAGGCCTCTTTCTCTCCTCCGTGGAAAAAGGAGCCATGTTATATCGGCATCTGATTAAAGCTCTATCTGGAAGGGCTAAATGTCTAGGATGGACCTCTCTAGGCCCATATACTGCAGCAAGAACTCTGTTACCTCCCCATTCGAGATAAGCTGAGCCGTTGGCCTTCCTTAAGACTCCAACCTCGATACTTATAGGCCTCATCTCATCTGGCTTCCTTCCATCAATCCTCGTTCCATCCTCTTGGATCAAAACTTCCGGCTTTTCCTCGGTAAATATGGAATTCATCACGAGTTCCCCCCTAGAAGGGAATCTAATAACTGACCAACCCTCTCGGTTAGGCCTGGGAGGTGAGACTCTCTTTCA
>QMVU01000095.1 GCA_003661265.1 Thermoproteota archaeon
CTACCGGAAGGGGCTGTAGAAGTATTGATAACTGACAAAGGAATTGTTGACGTCTAAAGGGTGAGAAACTCTGTCGCTGAATGACTGGATAGAAGTTGATGGAAGAAAGGTGAAAGTCCAGGGCATCCTTGTATCGGATTTGATGAAGAGGATGGGAGTTTCGCCCCTAACCCACATAGCGTTGGTAAATGGTAGACCAGCACCCGAGGATTATCCTTTGAAGCCAGGTGATGTGGTGAGATTCATCATGTTCACAGTGCACAAGGAGATGGGTGGCGTCGATCTTGAGAAGACCTTGTGATCGTTGTGGTGAGAGAGAAGCTGTCGTTAGAATCGAGAGTTTAGGGGAAAGCATCTGTGATAAGTGTTTATCCACTAGGATATGGAGAAGGGTAAAACCAGTTCTTGATAGGGAGATTCAGGACGGAGATGTTATAGCAAGTGCCCTTTCAGGAGGAAAGGACAGTTCGCTTACGCTATACTATCTCTGGAGATATAAGAAAGAGTCTGGCAAGGATTTTGAGATAATCGCCATTACTATTGACGAGGGAACATGTTACAGGGCAGAATCTATATCAAAGGCGAAGGAACTGACATCCCGCTTGGGAGTTAAGCACAAAATAGTGAAAATGAGCGATATATTTGCGTTTTCCATACCTCAGGTGCAGGTTCTCCTATCTAAGGGGAGGAAAAAAAGAGATCTATGCACATACTGTGGGGTTTTCAGGAGACAGGCCCTTAACATTGTGGCTAGGGAGGAAGGAGCTACTAAAGTAGCTACTGGACACAACCTAGACGACATGGTTCAGACGCTCTTCATGAACCTTATCCGGGGAGACATGAGCGCAATGGCCCGCCTTTTCTCTAAATCACCGTCCACAAGAAAGCTAATTCCAAGGATAAGGCCATTAGCCAGAGTTTCAGAAAAAGAGACAACCGTTCAAGCTTTATTACTTGAAATCCCTGCCCATTTCGGCAAATGCCCACTAGTGTCCGGGATGAGAGTTCGGGTAAGGAAGTTGCTGGATGATTTCGAGCAGAAAAACCCAGGTTTCAAGGAAAGAGCATTTAAATCCATTGAAAAGCTTGTTAAACAAGCAATTCCCGAACTAACATACCATTTTGAGCTAAAATATTGCAAACAATGCGGAGAACCAACTACACAGGAACTGTGCAAGGTCTGTCAATTTAAGCAGGAACTGGAGGCTATGATACCTAGTTGATGTGAAGCGGGATAAGTTGATCCGCCTTCGGTATGTAGGGCAATTCCATGGAAGTTGGTCTAAGACCATATTCTAGAGCCCTGTTTGAGTAATTGAGAACTAGTCTCATGAGATCCTTTCCTAGGACCGTACCCAGTCCTCCCCTAATGCATCTAAGTTCATCAAACCTTCCAGCATCGTCCTCAGGAATGCCCTTTCCAGATATCATCAGAGGGACGGGGTCCCCAGAGTGCTTCCCCAGGGAACATGGAGTCGTATGATCCCCTGTTAAAAGCAACAAATATTCCTCAGGTAAATCCAGCAGTGGTTCTAGGGCATCATCTATTCTTTCAAGAACTTCTACCTTGAGCTTAGGATTTTTCATATGAGATGCCACATCCGGTGCTTTTATGTGGATAAATACGAAGTCAAATTCGGATTCCAAGGCACTTAGCCCTCTTTCTATCTTTCCCTTGAAATTTGAGGTTGGAAGGCCTGTAGCACCTTCTACCTCGAGTAACTTCATTCCCATGCTCTTTGCAATTCCTCTATAGAGGGGACCAGCAGCTATAGCGGCAGCTTCGAAACCCCATTTTTCCTTAAAGCTGGGCAGGGGTAGTTTGGATGCTGCTCCCCGTGGAAGAACTATGTTTGCAGGTAACAAATCGGACCTCGTCCTTTCCCTGTTTACCTCTAAATCTTTAAGGATCTCATGAGACCTGAGAACGAACTCCTTCAGAGCAAGAGCAGTTTTCTTGGCTTTAGGGGATGCTGTCAAAGGTCTTGGTTCTAAAACAGGATAACCCTCTTCATGAGGATCTACATCGCTTACCTCCGGTCCGAGATCAGGTCCTTTAAGGATAAGAATACCCCTGTGCTCTAGTGTATGTCTAAAAATTGCTCTGACCTCACCTTCCATGAGGTCCATTTCTGCTATGGCCGAAGCAACTGATTCAGCATCCTTTCCTGATATCCTGCCAGCCCGTCTGTCCTTAACGAATAATCTATGCCCCCTCCTCTCGACAGTTCCTAGGTTTGCCCTGAAGACAACGCATCCCTCCTCCACCTCTATATCCCAACCCAAAGCTTCAAAGTAGCCTCTGCCTGGGTACTCTGTACTTATGTCGTATCCAAACATTGAGAGGTGAGCCGTATCACTTCCTGGAGGAATTCCAGGAGCTATAGGATATTGCCTCCCGATCATCCCCCTTGTGGCTAAGAAATCGAAACTGGGAAGATCCGCTTTCTGTAGAGGAGTTAATCCGTTTAGTTCTGTGCAGGGTCTGTCTCCAACTCCATCGAGTATTATAAACATGACTTTCCTTTGCATAATAGGTCGCCCTTATCTGACGGCATCCTTAATATTAGGATTTGTAAGTCTTGAGTGTTGAAGTAGGATGGGATGGAACAAGTTAGTTGAACTTATTGATGTGAAGAAACCAGTCCCAATAGCTATAATGGGCTATCCAGGCATGGGAAACATTGGGATTCAGGTGGTATCGTACTTAGCTGAGAAATTGAACGCAAGGCTTGCAGCGAAAATATACTCAGAGTACCTCATGCTATCGAGTAACGTAGCTGGGATAATAATCGGCAACGACGGTACCTTTAAGCTTCCCGCTATTGAAATTAGGCTCGTAGATAAGGAACCAAACAGGTTGTTTTTGGTGAGCTCTCCAGTCCAACCCGTTCCTTGGGGCCAATTAGAGGTCTCCTCTATTCTCTTCGATTATTTGAAGGAAAAGGGGGTGGAAGTTGTCTTTATAATAGCTGGATTCGTTGATAGATCCCTCTATAACTCTGTTATAACGTTTGGAGATGAGGAGTGGACTAAGAAACTCGAAAAACTTGGCTCGATAAGAAATAAGACAATAAGATCGGTTATTGGTCTTGCTGGAGCTAACTTAGCAACAGCTAAATTGAGGGGAATCAGATACGTATTTATCTCAGGGGTAGCAGCGGACTATCTTCCGGATCCTAAGCCTGCCCAGAACATCTTGGATAAGCTCAACTCGATAATGGGCTTAGGAATTGATATGGGCGACATGGGAAGGAAAGTACAAGAATTTGAGAGGAAACTCCGACCAAAAGAGAACTTAAATCTTAACTTGGAGGGGACCAAAAAGGGATCTATGAATTACTTGGGGTGATGGTGTGCCATTAGATAGACTGCGGAGAAAGTTAACTAAGGAGAACTTATGGATCTACATCCTGTCTTTGCTTATGGAAGGTCCTCAATACGCCTATACGATACCTTCAGAGGTTGAAAGGAAGTTTGGATGGAGACCAGCCAGAATAACCGGTTATATTGTCTTGAAAAGCCTAGAAGCTAAAGGATTAGTTAGAATGACCGAACAGATGGCTGAGACAGGGAAAATAAGGAAGTACTATGAGATAACAGAAGAGGGTAAGAGGCTAATGGAACAGGCAAAGGAGTTCCTTAGGGATACATACTATAAGTTATTCGGGGAGAATATTTGAGAGGCTCTGTCTGGCTGGACGCTCTCACTCCGAAGCAGGCGAGGCTATGCTCATCAATATACAATGAGCTAAGAGAAGAAGGATTCAATCTCTTTGTAACAGCTAGAGATTATGCTGAAACCTTACAGATCCTTGAGCTTGAGGGAGTTCCCTATAGAGCTGTGGGGAGATACGGGGGAGCTAGTAAGAGCGAAAAACTCATAGCTTATGCATCTAGGGCTCAGAAGTTGGTGAACGAGGTTAATAGCATAGAACTATGTGCCCTAATCTCGCTCTCGTCCCCTTCAGCTGTTAGGGTCGCATTTGGCCTGGGAATCCCTACTATAACGTTGAATGATACTCCTCATGCTTTTCACGTGGGAAGGCTCACACTTCCCTTATCCACCAGGGTGATATCACCCCTAGCCATACCTAGGAGGGAGCTGATAAGGCTTGGAGCTGAAGAAGATAGCATAATGCAGTACGATGGGGTTGATGAAGTTGCTTGGGTGAGGTCCCATAACCCAAACCCCAATGTCTTAAAAGAGTTGGGATTAGAGCAAGATGATCTCTTTGTTGTAGTAAGACCTCCAGAGGAGAAGGCAGCTTACTTATCCAACTTAAGTTTAGGAGGCTTTTCTGACCTCATCAACTTCATTGTGAGCAAAGGGGCGAAGGTCATCCTATTCCCAAGGTATCCGGATCAACGCAGGTTAGCTGAGAAGGTTAATGGAGTAGTTATTCCGAGAAGGGCGACAGACACCTTAAGCCTGTACTCCTACTCCTCAATGATCATTACTGGAGGAGGAACGATGGCAAGAGAAGGCTCAATGCTAGGCATTCCCTCCATATCCCTCTTTCCTTTGGACTATCCCCTCTATGTGAATGATTACCTTAGAGAGAAGGGGTTTCCCATATACAGATTTAGAAGGTATGAAGATGCTCTTCCACTTATCTCCAGGATCCTAGAGCATCCAGAGGACTATCGTGTTAACACCAGACGCCTACTAATCGATATGGAGAGTCCTCTAGAACCAATAAAATCTGCTCTCAAAGAAATCTGTTGAGCGTTCTAGGAAATTAGAGCTTGTTGGTTCTATAGCTTGTATTTTCTACTCATCGCTTCTGCAAGGACCGCCAGAGGCTCCACAACAGGGTTTGTTAGGGGATGATAACCGAATTCTATTCCTTCGAGTTCGGTGAGGTGAACCCCTCTCATTATGGCTAATGTACAGAAAATTACCCTGGCCCAAACCCCCCTTCTTCCAAAGAACTGAGCGCCTAGCAGCTTACCGGCATGATCTGTTACAAGCCATGTGACAATGGAACTACTCCATGGAACCACTTTGGCAATGTCTGGACCCCTAAATCTCCCAAATAGGTGCCTTATACCCTCGCTCTCTGCTCTGCTCGATGTAAGACCCGTGCATCCGACCTCATACTCTCCTAGATGAACTACAAAGGGGCAGAGTGTTCCCTCATGCCTTACATTCCCTCCTGAAACATTAATGCCAGCAATTCTGCCCTGAACAAGGGCGGTCGATGCAAGACCCGTAATAACTGGCTTTCCAGTGACATAATCCTTTACCTCCGCCACGTCTCCAGCGGCATAAATGTTCTGATACTCGGTTCTCATCCAAGGATCTACGGGGATGCCCCCTTTCTTCCCTATGCTAATGCCTGATTTTCTAGC
>QMVU01000096.1 GCA_003661265.1 Thermoproteota archaeon
ATCTGAGGAGGCATGGGCCGTTTATGCCCCACAGGCTTGGACCTGCCGAAATGGAGTACACCACGCTGCCAGAGGTATTGGAGAAGCTGAAGGACAGGTTCAAGCCAGTTCATTAATTTTATTATTTTTTTGAATCATTATGACCCCCTACTACTTTCCAACTTTTTAGATCTTTAGAAATGGTTTATTCTTTTGTTTCTGAAAAGACAAAAAGAAATAACAAAACTTCACTGGAGCTGCTGTTTAAAAACTTCATGTTATTAAATGCCAACATAGAAATCACAGTTCTTTTAATATAGCTACAAGATTAATGTTCCAAGTCGAACCCCTTCTTTATCCTTTTCAATGAAGGAATTATTTTTAATAAGCTTGTGAAGAGATACAATAATATCTCTCGCAAGAAAGAGATCCATTATGTAGAGGGAGGTTCTTAAGTGAAACTAGGTCCTGTTTTACAAGTAGATGCAGTAATATTTGACATGGATGGTGTATTAGTAGAGAGCAAGAAAGCATGGTTTAATACATTAAATTCAGCTCTAAGAGAATTTGGATTACCCGAGGTGGATTGGAGTACATTTATTAAACACTTCGGCCAAAGTATCGAAGAGGATGCTAGAACTTTCTTTAAAGGGAAAAAATTAACGAGAGAGGACATAAATGAACTTTACGGGAAATACTTCCCTAAATTCATAGATATGATAGAGCCAACTTATGGAGCAAGGAGAGTTCTGGAAAGAATACTCAAAGCAGGAATCAAAACAGGTTGCGTAACAAATACTCACAAGGCTCTTGCACTTAAGATATTAAGAAGAGTGAACCTTCTAGATTTCCTTATGGTTGTAGTAGGAGGAGATGAGGTAACTTCCCAAAAACCAGATCCAGAACCCCTATTAAGAGCCTTAACTCATTTAGGAATACTGCCTAGGAAGGCCTGTTTTGTAGGTGATACAATATATGATATAAGAACAGCAATAAATGCAGGTTGCATTCCTGTCGGGTTTAAAATAAATTCTGAAATAAGCATAAATTCATTAGAAGATCTCCTCTATCTCTTATCAGTCTAGAAGAAAAAAGAGGGAGGAAGGGTCAGGCTCCTATGATACCAACTATCCCTAAGACGAATCCAATTATGAAAAGCAGTGTTACTACTTTGATAACAGACCATCCTTTTCTAATTAAGGAAGTATTGAAGAAAACGAAGATCAGCGGGAGGAATTTCGGTATTATCATATCTAGGATCTTCTGAAGCTCAAAGCCCCAGGGTTCATATTTAAGTGGGCTATATATTGGAATGTAGGCAGCTGTTATACCCCCAAGCATAAGCATTCCAAAAGCGGTCATTAGGAGACTTATCTCCTCCATGGCTGGTCCAGTAAACAATTCAGCTATAGAGAGACCGTATTTATAACTGGTCTTCGTAAACCACCACTTAAGAGACCACATTATTGCGACCCAGAGTAAGATGTATACACCTATAGACCAGACATGTCCTCCCTTGGCTATTGATGCAGCAATTCCTCCTATTATTGGAACAAGTGTGAACCAGAAGATGGTATCTCCTATCCCTGCTAAAGGTCCCATAAGCCCTGATTTAATGCTTCTTATTAGCTCAATATCAGCTCCTCTCTCCTCAAGGGCTAGGTCAAGCCCCATGATTATATTATGTGTGTACGGCGTAGTGTTGTAAAATTCGAGATGGGCTTTAACCCTTTCTTTTAGCTCATCTCCCTTAAAGAGTTTTTTGAGTGCTGGAAGAATGGAGAAGCAATAACCTATCCCCTCTAAGCGCTCCCAATTAAGATTATTCTGTAAGCACCAAGACCTCCAAAAGCATTTACGAATATCGGCATCCGTGAGCTTTCTTTCTCTTTCCTCAACAGGCTTGAGTTCCTTTAAAGCACTTAAAAGTTTTTCTGCTCTTCCAGATAGCAGATATGCCGCTCCTATGAGACCTATTCCTATTACAGCGATTCCTATAAGTGGAACATTAAGGTAGGTAGCAAGAGAGAAGCCCAACAAGTATATTGGTAAGAACTCTCTTCTCCAAAGTGCTGATAGTAGTAAGGCCACACCTACTGTAACCATTACTCCACCTGCAGCCTTTAGTCCGGTCCAGAACCATTCAGGCATTCTCTCAACGAGTGTGTTAACAAACTCTGGACCATACATCGAAAATAGGAAAACTGGTATTGCTACAGATAGCCCATGAGGAATTAGCCCTAGCAGGTTGGCTAACTCAACTCCTCTATAATTCTCCTCTTCTGCATATTTGTCGGCTAGATGGCAGAAGTAAACATTAACTGTCATCGCGGCTGTGTAGAAATATGAGCCAAGCATCGCTATTGCCCAAGCTAAAGGTACTGCGGAAATTGGGTCTAGCTGTGTTGCTATCACAAGTGGAGGAATAACAACAGCAGCAGTTCTTTGTTCTGGAACAGCCGCTCCGCCTAGGCTAACTACTCCTAGAAATGCGAAAAACAGAGTAGATGCGGTAACAACTCCAGTTACAGGATCACCAGCTATTATACCGGCGATGGATGCTGTAAGAAAACCAAAGTACAGGCCAAATGGTGATCCAAACCAGGGCTCTATGCCTGTGATAAATCCCCAAATTGTCAATAGGATAATCTGTAGGGTACTCACTAAGCTTCACCACCTTTTCGTTATTCTATCTATGGGAGATGGACAATAGAGTGAAAAATTATAAATATTACCTTTATGGTTATAAATTAAGAAGCTCTAAAGATTCTTTGTACAAGATGTCAGCAGCATCTATGTCCAACAGAGACATTAAAGCTTCATAAGATTCTTTTTCATATTCCTCTCTCGGAAGAATATATCCTAAATAGCCATTCGCAAACCCCACAATAATCACATTTGTGTTAACTGGAGCTTCTCTTTTAATATTTATAGCTATCTTGCTAGATAATTCTCCTGGTACTCCAAGAAAAATACTATTTCCTATTCTTATAGATTGTAACTCGCATATAACACTACCTCCAGAGATCCCAAGTTTAACTCTTTCTATCTGATCTCTTAGCCCTTCAAGTTTAACAAAAGCGAGTCTGAGTTCTCCTTTGGATGCTCCTTTTTTCCTTAACTCCCTATAGTGCTTCTTTGCTCTCTCATATTCTTTCTCTAATTCTTCAAGCTTCGGTAAGGATCTTAGAGGAAGTACTATCTCTTTTGAAGCTACTCTTACCTCAATATTCTCATTACATTCTGTCTCCTCCGCTAATAGCAGTACTTGCGTGCCTAATATATAGCCCAGGCGTTTAGCCTCCCTAAAGGTTTGCTCTCTCCTTGTAAAACGCGTACTAACATCTCCGCATGCTCCATTTAGGAAGAGAATTATCTTATCTTCTCCAAGAGAGTTTTTAATTAGTCTTATAGCGTATCCAAGAAAGTCGGAGGAATATAAGTAATTAGTATACCCAAGAACCGTTGGATGACAAGCGTAGTTGAAAAGAAGCCCTAGAACATCATTCCTATCATCACAGATTATCATAACTACAAGATCTGGGTCAAAAATTCCCTTAGGATCATCCCTATTTACACATATAGGTTTATGAATTTTACACTTTCTGAATCCTATTTTAGCATCCTCAAGTTTAAGGTAAGTCTCGTAAACTAAGCCAGCCACTTTATATCTAAGATAATCACGCAGAACTTTTGCATGAGGTTCCATTAGAATATCTCTACAACGTACAAATTTAACATGAGGAAATTTTGTTATCTTGAATCCCCAGCCTGGAAGGAACCCATTAGGACTAGAATGGATGTGAGTAGCAGCTATCATTATATTCTCTTCCGGTATCCCAGTCATCTCATTTATTAACTGTCTGGTTGAAACCACAAACTCCCTGTCAACTGAGACCAGATCTAACGATACTATAGATATAATCTCATCACCCTCTTCAAGCACTAATGCTCTAGCATACAGGTCATCGTGAACTCCTTGAGAAACTTTGTCTCTCTCCATAAATCCTGTAAGAGGGATTCCTACAGGAGGCGTTATTACAGTTTCTGATAAGGCAGCTCTAATTCCCATACCCTGTCCCCCTGGCTTATATCTCAAGAAGCTGAGAGACAGAGATCCATTTCTCTGATTTGCTCGATAGATATGCTGCCTCAATTATGGCTTGAGCCTTGACTCCATCCTCTATGCTAGGTACTGGGTCCTCATTATGTATTAAGCAGTTGAGAAAGTGGTTAATTCCTATAACGTGCCCCTGAAGCCAAGCCATTGAATGTCCTCTTGGTGGCCATTTTAAGGTACTCACAAGATATCTCTCCCAGTGATCTTCTTGAATCCTATAAACGTAGAGTTCGTCAAGGTTCATTAAATTCCATCTTATAGCTCCTTTTGTCCCAAAAATCTCTATATTGAGGTAATTTTTTTGACCAGCACTAACTTTAGAGGACTCCATAAAACCGAGAACCTCCCCTTCGCATCTTAGGAGCACTTTCCCTAGATCTTCTATTGTTACCTCTCCCATTTTACTTGGATCATATTTTAAGGGTCTCTTATGGATATATCGATGAGTTACACCAAAGACTTCTTTAACCTCTCCTATAAGATACCTAATCAAATCAGCAAGATGTACACCTAAGTCAAGTAGAGCTCCGCCTCCCGATATTTTGATGTCATCCTTCCAAGAGAATAATCTTCCAGGTCTAACGTGGCTTTCATGATCAAATATCATTCTAAAGTGAAGTATATCTCCTATGACATCTTCTTCTATGAATTCTTTTACTTTAGTTATTGAAGGTAGGAATCTAAGGTTGAACATAATCATAGACTTCGCTTTAGCATTTTTTGCCTCCTTGGCAATTTCCTTAGCTTCTTCTAGGTTCCTAGCAAGAGGTTTCTCGCAGATCAAATGTTTTCCCTTTTTTAAAGTGTAAATGCTTGTCTCTAAGTGTGGGGCTGGAGGTAAACAATTGCTTACTATGTCAACTCTCTCATCGTCAATCAATTTCTTCCAATCCACGTAATATGTCTTAAATCCCATTGTTTTTGCAAAATTCCTCACATTGTCTTCATTTCTTCCGTAAACGGCTACTAATTCAGTAATATTAAGATTATAAACGAATGGTTGGATTTTAAAGGCATAGGAATGAGTTCTTCCCATGAAGCCATAACCCAGGATTCCAACCCCAAACTGCATACTTACCATACTATCTATTTTCTCTAAAAAATGTTAAGGATAAAAAGATTAGAAGATTTTATACATAAAATATATTAAATTTGTATACTTTTGACTTTCTCTCTCCTCTACTACCTATTTCTTAATTTTCTCAATAAGAGGGATTCTTTTTCTAAGAATCTTGTCATC
>QMVU01000097.1 GCA_003661265.1 Thermoproteota archaeon
TGTCCTGGAGCGATTACTCCCTTTAGGGGAATTCCCCTCTCTTTATGAAGAAGCAAGGCATGATTTAGCCCTGGAGCTGTAAGTCTATAAGCTGAAAGCAGTGAGATTCCCTCTGGAGCCCTTCCCCTAACTAACATGGTGGCAGTGGTAGGAGCAGTGGTTTCAAATCCTACTCCTATGAAGACGGAGGCCTTTCCATCGAAGGACCTTACTGCGTCGTTAAAACCGTAGACGACTCTTACATCGCAACCATATGAGCTTTTGACATAAGAAAGGCTTTCTTTACTCCCAGGAACCCTATAGAGATCTCCATAGGTGTAGATCCTTACTCCTTCCTTAGCTAGTTCTATTGCTGAGTCTATTACAGAGGCTGGAGTCACACAAACAGGACAGCCTGGACCAGCTACGAGCTGGATGCCCTCTGGCATGAGGTTCCTCAAGCCAAACCTCGTGACGGTGTCCTCGTGTGTGCCGCAAACGTGCATTATCTTTATCGTTTCGTGCTTGTCTAAGAGCTCATTTGCTAACTTTGCTATGATTTTAAGTGCTCTTTTCCCTAGATCCTTCATCTCTCTGTATTCTCTGTTTATTTGGAGTGGTAGAAATGACATCAACTCGAAGGGATCTTCAAGTATTTATTAATTGAGCTAAGGTCAAGACTCCATTGATCTGAATTGAAAATAACACTGGCCCATGGTTCTGGAGGAAAGGAGATGCTAGAGTTCATAGAGAACAGGATAGCTCCCATCTTCTCCTTGAAAAGAGTTATGGACGGCCTAGGACTTCCAGACATGGAGGATGGCTCAACGATACCCCTTGGAGATGAAAAGGAAGTAGTGATCTCCATTGATAGCTACACAGTAAAGCCCCTATTCTTCCCAGGAGGTAACATTGGAAGCCTGGCGGCCTGTGGCTCCATAAACGATGTAGCTGTCATGGGCGCAATCCCCCTCGCGATCTTGGATGCAATTGTCGTAGAAGAGGGTTTTGAGGTAGAAAGGCTTCAAGAGATATTAGAATCAATGGAGAGAGTTCTAAGGGAGGAGAGAGTTGCTCTAATAGGAGGAGATTTCAAAGTAGTACCAAAAGGAGAGTTAGATGGTGTTGTAATAAGTACAGTCTCCGTTGGAATTGTTGAGAGGAGGAATCTACTTAGAGCTGACCAGATAAAACCAGGAGACAAGATTATAGTCTCCGGTACTGTTGGAGACCATGGAGCAACTATATTGGCAGCCCAAGAAGGGATAAGCGTTGCTGGAAACTTAAAGAGCGACGTGGCGCCTGTGACTAAGTTCGTGAGGAGGGCCTTAGAGATAGGCGGAGTCAGGGCCGCTAAGGATCCGACAAGAGGGGGTCTTGCCATGACGTTAAACGACTTTGCTTCATCAAGTAAGTTGACAATAATCGTAGAGGAGGAGAGGATACCCATAAGGGAAGAAGTTTCAAGTTATTGCGAGATGCTAGGAATAGACCCTCTATCCTTGGCTAACGAAGGGATGGTTGTGATGGCTGTCGATCCCGAGAGGGCAGACGCCATCGTAGATGCTTTGAGAGAAAAAGGAGCTAGGGAAGCCTCCATAATCGGAGAAGTAAGGAAGGGAAGACCCGGATTCGTTCTTATGAAGACAATTGCTGGAGGATTACGTCTTATCGAAAGACCAGCAGGCGAAATAGTGCCAAGGATTTGTTAGGTCTTCTCGAGCTTTCTTATGAGTTCTTCCCACAACTCTAGTGTCTCTTTAGCTTCTTCTGGACTTAACCTTGAAATAATCGCTCCAGCATGGATGATGACGTAGTCACCTGGTTTCACATCGAGTAAGGAGGCATCAACCTCCTTCCTGATCCCTCCAAACTCCACTATCCCGACATCTCCTATGACTTCTATTACCCTCGCTGGTATGCCAAGGCACAACCCTGTTCCATCACCCCTTATTCAGGAGGATATTTTAATTTTCAGGAAGATCGGTTGCCCCGAAAATGCCATTAGTGTTACTTTAATCCACTATCGAGGAAAAAATGGATAGATCCTTCAGATTTTTAGTGGGATTCAAGAGGAAAACCACTTTAGATTAGATCTCCGCGCTATTTATATCCATCAAATTGATTTCATTCGACGACTTGAGAGACAAGAAAGTGTTGGTTGCAGGAGTGGGCGATTTATTGAGAAGCGATGATGGCTTTGGGCCAAGAGTAATCAGAAAGCTGAGGGGTATGAATTTACCGGAGAACGTGACCGTAGAGGATTACGGAACGAGCGGATTAGATTTGCTCTTTGACTTGGAGAATTTTGATGAGGTGATATTTGTCGATGCAGCAGATTTTGAGGGTGATGTAGGGGAGGTCAGGGTAATAGAGGTAGAGCCAAGGAAGATCGACGAGAGGGAAGCCATAAAGTCCATAAACTTCAGCTTGCACGAGGTGGATCTGGAGAAGATAATTGATCTAGCGAACTCGCTGAATGTCCTACCTAAGAAGGTGACGATCATTGGCTGTAAACCTAAGGACCTATCTTTAGGGCTGAAACTGTCAGAGGAAGTTGAAGAAGCAATAGATAGGGCTATTGAGATTATCCTCGAAAAAATAAAGGGGATTAAAGGTTAACGTAGGGTGAGATCACTTTTCTGGAGGATTCCTTTCTACTTCTCCCATTGTACACATGAACTGAACATGCAAGACATGGATCGAAGCTTCTAACAACCCTGACTACGTCTATACCATCAAGTTCCTCGCCCTGCTCAGTTATTGGAGTTCCTATTATCGCATCCTCATAGGGACCAGGCGCTCCGTTGATGTCTCTTGGGGATTCGTTCCAAGTGGAGGGGGTTATCACCTGATACCTGTATATTTTTCCGCCCTTCATTATGCACCAATGTCCTAGAGCTCCTCTCATAGCTTCTGTGAGCCCTACGCCGATTCCCTCCTTAGGTCTCTTGTATTCGCTCCAGATCTTAGTCTCTCCCTTCTTAATCATTTCAAAGACTTCGAGAAGCGCATTATAAGCTACATATGCGGAATACGCGTGATAGTAAGCCCTGGCCCTTATTCTCTCAACTGCATTAACAATCTTCGGGATCTTCCATTCGAAAGTCATCTCATCCGATACCCTGAATCCGGCTACGGTAGCCTTTGGTAATGTGAACTTAACGCTAGTACCAGTTGACTCATCAACCTTTTGAGCGCTAGCGGTTGTCCACATCCTTGCGATTGGACCTGCCTCGACGACGTGAATCTTCCCGTCAACCCTCTTCTTCCAATCTTCCCACCTGGGTGCAGTTCCCCAAGAATACTTTCCGTCCCAATTCCTCGGTCTACTAGGCGCCGGTTTCGTCTCCTTGTTCCAAGGATGCCAGATGGAGAGGTCGCTTATCAATGGATGGGCACGACTGTGCTCCCACTCCTCATAATATGAGTGAGTGATGAACTCTCTGATGCCTAAGTTTATCTCCGTCAAATCAGTTGTTACCAAGTTTCCTTTGATAACAACACCCGGAGTTACTTTCCTCTTATCTCCCCACTTCGTTAAGTCCTCATATTTTCCTGTATAAGCGTAAGGATCGTCATAGGAACCATAGCTTATCAGGTTCGCCTCCCTCTTTCCAGCATCCTCATAACCCATCTCCAACACGAAGTTTAGCAGGTCGTCAAAGGCGCTGACGAACTCCTTAGCGAAGGCGATGTGCTGGGATAACATGGCGGAAAACATCTCCAGATCTGATGCGGTTACGGTCTTCGCTACTCCGCCAGGAACAAATGAGTTTACGTGCGGATGTTTTCCTCCAAGCAAGGCCGCCATCTTTCTGCCCATTTTCGACATTTGCAAGCATCTGAGCCACAGAGTTCCTTTTAGAGGAGTTAAAGCCGTCATTATATCTGCAATCGTTCCATAGCCGTGAAGATCTCTGTTTTCCGCTGCTGCATCCTTAGCCTTATCCCACCAATCCGGGTTCAACTTCTTAACGACAGGTTCGCTGTAGTCCGGGCCCTCTAATATTCCACAACCTAATATCGCGTCATACAACTGCTCAGATATGTGGATGAAGTTCCTTATGGCTACCGCGAATGGAGGCGGAGATACGTTATAGGTCATGTCTATGCACTGAACGGAAGCCAGACCATGTGGCGTTGGACAGACACCACATATCCTCTGAGTTATCCAAATAGCATCTGCTGGCTCTCTGTTCTTCAATATTATCTCAAACCCTCTGAACATAACTGCGTAGCTGTGAGCATCGACGTACTTCTTTTTATCCAAATCCCCAACCGCATGTATTGCTAAATGCCCCTCAATCCTGGTTAAGGGCTCAATATAGATCTCCTTAACCATGATCATATCACCCTTGGCTTCAACCTATGAAGAAGCGCATATATCTTTCCCTTTATGTCTCCAATGGCCTCCACAGCAAAGACCATGGGCGGAGCCTTTCTGAAGAACGGCGAGAATGGTGGATCTGGGAACTCCGGCTCAGTGCAACCAATGCAAATTGAGCCTATCGTCGGGCAACCGCCGACTCCCTCCACAAACCCCCTTCTTGGTACATCGCAGTGGGCTATCGGTCCCTTGCAGCCGAGCAGACCCATACAATAGGGTTCTCCAAACTTCTCTGAGAACTTGCCCTGCGCAAAGGTCCCTGCTCTTGGACAGTTCTCATGAACGGTCTTTCCGAATATAAACTTGGGTCTATGGTGTTCGTCCAGCTCTGGAACTGGTAATAGCCCTCTTGCAGTTAACACCAAGTGAGTTAGGGTTTCCGCTATGTGCTCCCCTTGAGCTGGACAGCCAGGCACACATATTACTGGAAGGTTTAGTTTACTCTTCCAATTTCTCCCTAAAAAGTCAAGGAGACCCTTTGCTCCAGTGGGATTGGGAGTTCCGTGGGGAATTCCTCCGTAGCACGCGCAAGTCCCCACCGCAACTACGGCAGCAGCTAGCGGCGAGAGCTTTAATATCCAGTCGTTAATGGTCATGGGTTTTCCTTCGTCCTCCCCAACCAGGCACCAGAATCCCCCTGTTTTTCTTGCCAACTCCTCGTTTGGGATTGCTCCTTCAAGAACCAAGACAAATGGATCGAGTTCCCCTTTTGCAGCTGATCTTAAGACGTCAATAGCCTTTTCACCATGCGGAAGCATTATTGTCTGGTGAAAAGGCAAGTTAATACCTGCTGCCTGAGGGAGATAACCGGTTAGTAAATCGGCAAGACTGGGATGGGTTGCACCAGTAAGAGAGACCGTACAACCAGTACATCCCTGACCTTGTAACCATACGATGTTGAGTTGCTCGGCGGACAACTTGGTTCTATTACGTAAGGAAACAATTAGTTAAATATTTTACCTTTTTATAA
>QMVU01000098.1 GCA_003661265.1 Thermoproteota archaeon
ACAAAAGATTTAGGAAACTTTTAAGAATTTCAAATTTAAGCAAAATTAGATGTCTTTAGGGAATAAGAAAGGAGAAGAATCTTTTCAAAAGATAGGCATGAAACCTACCCTTCTGAAATTTATTTGGTTCATAAGCTTTCTTAATCCCCTTAATTGGATTGCAATAGCGCTCTGGTGGGTAATCTCCAAGGTAATTACAAGTGGCCCTGTTGTAGAGGCAATTTGCAGGTGGATCGCAACAAAAGGAGGGATCAAGTCCAGAATTTCTGCACTAATAAAGGGAAAAAAGGAGCGCGCTGAAGGGGTCATAATTGAGATATCCCACTTGAGGAGGGAGGGTCTCACTAAGCTGGAATTGATAAAGGAATCACTAAAGATCTCCAAGAAACTTTCATTGCTGCCAACGGCATATGTCACCTACTGGGTTTCGGATTTCTATACAGAGTACAGCAAGGGAGTACCCTTAGAAGAAATACCATTTCCCAGCTGGATTGTAATTGTAAGCCTTTTTGCCCCCTCTGTTGTAATGGTTCTTTACCTTCCCTACCTTTACGGGAGGGACTCGGGAGTCATGATGTTTGATAGGGAGGAAGGAGAGATATATACGCTTGGCTCAGTGTTCAAGGGCATCTTGGATAACGCTTCGCTCTTATCCTTGCTTCTGCTTTACTTGAATTTCCTCAGGACTGTAAGGCAATACCTTGCCCCGATCGACTTCTTTGCCTTAGCAATAGCGTTCTGGATCTTTCCAATCCTTACTTACATTTGGAGCATTCTAAGTGGGGTAGCTCCGAGCTACTTCTATCTGAAGAGATTGTCAAGGATGTCTTCCAACATAACAAAAAAATTCAAGTCCTTCGGAGCACCCTTAGTAAAGCTGTCTGATCTTATGGAGCGCCTGTAGAGCTGCCGAGAATGTAAAGTAGAAGTAATTAATGATGTCGCGTCTCCAAAAGCGAATGGATCAGAGGAAGAGGGTAAAGTTGAGTAAGCTTCTAAGCTTCATCTTAAGGCACAACCCTTCCCTCTTAGGTATTTCTCTAGATTCTGAGGGATTCGCAGATGTTAGTATAGAGGAACTAGCTCTTAGGATAAGGAAACTGAGGGGATATGAGTGGGTAACATCAGAACACATATTAGAGGTGGTTGAACTAGACGAGAAGGGAAGGTTTGAGGTTAAAGATCGTAAGATAAGGGCGACATATGGTCATAGCGTTAAGGTAAAGCCAAAATACCCTGAGGTTCGGGAGACACCAAAGCTTTATCACGGAACCACGAGAAGGGCCTGGGAGAGGATAAAGAAGACGGGGCTCCTTCCTATGGGGAGGAAGTACGTCCATCTGACGACAAGGCTAGCTGATGCCTTGGAAGTCGCCAGGAGACACGGAAAAGATGCCATCATACTTGAAGTAGATGGGAACTCCATGATAAGGGAAGGACTTCCCATCTGGAGGGCTAGTGATTCTATCTACCTGGCTGAGAAGGTCCCTCCCAGATATCTGAGGGTAGTTCCTCCAGAAGCCCTCTTGAGGGGTCACAATAACGTTAAAAGGAAGCATCGAAAAATGGAGGGGAGAAGATGAGGATTAAGGATTTATTCCTCCTAATAGCTGCCCTCATAATAGCGATATTGCTTTGGAAAGTCATTCGCCTCATAATAGCCGCTGCCATCCTTCTCTTCCTTGTCCTAGTGACTTTCTTCTTTTTGAAGAGGATGTTCAGGGATTAAGCCTCCGGGGGGAGAAATGCCCATTTCAGTTAAGGTATTTCCGTTCGGCCTCCTTAGAAGCAACGTCTACCTTGTCTTCGAGGAGGAAACAGGGGAAGCTTTAGTCATAGATGCTGGAGGAGGAACGCAATACGTGCTTCGTGAGGTTAGAAAGAGGGATCTAAAACCAAAGTTCATCCTGCTAACCCACGGACACTTTGACCACACTTTCGAGGTCGCTGAGTTCAGGAAGGTCCTTGGGATAGATTCGTACATCCATGAGAAGGACCTAAAGGTCCACGAGACAATGTGGGATTTAGGCCTCTCCGCGTTCGGAATCAAGATGCCGAGACCTGAGGTGGGCAGGTGCTTCGATGACGAGCCATCCTTCGAGCTCGGTTCGCACATCGTCAAGGTTATTCACACCCCAGGTCATACGCCAGGAAGCGTGTGCTACTTTCTGCCGGATGAAAGGATTCTCTTCACAGGAGACACCCTATTTCAGGGATCCATTGGTAGGACGGACCTGCCTGGCGGAGATCCTACTGCAATAAGGAGTTCTCTGAGGAAGCTCATGTCCCTTGGGGACGAAACTGTCGTTTATCCAGGGCACGGGGGTAAAACTACCATAGGAGTGGAGAGGAGGACGAACCCCTTCATTTCTCGGATTTAACTTCCCTCCCCTCCCACCAACTTTTATCATGCAAAGGGTTAAATGCTGAGTTGGAGGAAGCTCTCGATGAAACTCCACTTAGGGCTCTTGTTGTTAGGGCTCCTGTTTATAGGACTTGGTGGACTCCTCTACCTCTGGCAGGAGGGGTTGGAGAGATCTCCCGTCCCAGGCATAAATAAGACAGCGCCAGCTCCATGGAGCGAACCCCCGGGGGGTTTAGTTTCAGAAAACATCACTTACATCGTAGAAGCGACTTTTCTGATAAAAAACGAAAGGGATGTTAGTTTGCCTGATATAGTGAAGGTTTACGCCCCACCGAACACAACTCACCAGAAGGTAAGGATAGTCTCAGTTGAGCCAGAGCCCTTCCTGGTGGATAGGGATGAGAACGGAAACCTGAGGATGAACATCAAGGTAAACTTGAGCCCGAACTCTGAGATCTGGGTGAACATGACCCTTGAGATAACGGTTCAGCAGTACGAAGCTGATCTCAACGAGAGAGCAGCTATGTGGCCTCCACTGGAGATTTCCCAGAGGTACACGGAACCAACGATAGTTTGGAACGTGGAAAACGAGACCCTGAGGAAGCTGGCAAGGGAGATAGTAGGGGACGAGGATAATCCCCTGATAATGGCCAGGAAACTGGCATATTGGATCGACGAGAACCTAGAGTATAAACCAAACCCGGAAAATCTCACAAGAGGAGCTAACTACTGTGTTTACAGGAGGAACGGGAATCTCATCATATTTGGGGACTGCACACAAGCAGCTGACGTTTACATAACCTTCGCCAGATCCCTTGGCATACCTGCAAGGGCGGTCTCGGGCCTGATATTGATGGAGAAGGAGGAGGTTCAGTGGAGGAATTTGAGCATGGAGGAGGATCCTGACAGGATGGTCGAGCACTGGAGGCCGCACATCTGGCCTCAGGTCTACCTGGAGCCCTGGGGATGGATAGACGTCGACATGCTCGTGGAGCACTCCTGGGGGGTCTACTCCTGGAGGCACATAATCCTCGAGGTTGAGGGAGAGTTCGTCTTGGATGTGGAGTGGCTCAAAATGGTAGAGTCAATGGTGTTCGACGTGGAGTACATCGAGTACAAGGTAACTCCTCTAGAGGGATGAAGGATGGGTAGGATCGGAGTGAGAAGGACGATCCTGATTTTCCTCTCATTGGTTATTCTTCTAGCTCTAGAAGCGGAAGTTATGGAGGTAGCTTCCCAAGAAAGGCTGATAATCGCGATAAACTATAGGCTCACCTTTAACAGCAATGGAACGGTACTGGTAACCCTTCTCATGCACCCGTTCCTGGTGGGAAGAAGGGGTTTCGAGAGCGCCTACGAGAACATGACAGTGATCATGGACCTAATGGCGGAGGAGGAGCAGACAGCAAGTAGGGAGATTCCCTATCTGTTTGTGGACGATCCAAGGAAGCTGGAGTACAGGATAATAGGGCACATGAGAACAGTGGACGATGAGGTCGTCCTACTCTACCTAGAAGGGGAGAACATGACCTCCTTTAAGGGGGCTGTAGTCCTGGACGTCCTCGTGAACCTTGAAACGGCAGACAAGGTGGATAAAATAGGAAGAGACGTGTACAGGATAACGATAGCGGATCCATACACGCGGATGGATAGAGGGTGGGTCGACTTCATGGAGTTCAGGGTTGGAGAAGGGGTAGAGCTGATCTCATACAGCTGGTCGCCATCAGAGGCCAAGGGACCTACCGTGGTAGAGGAAGGAAGGCTTGTCTGGGAGAATTTCAACGAACCTGAGGCTCCAAACGAGTACGTTCTTGAACTTAGGATGCCGGACTTCCAGTTTGAGGCGGCAAAGGGGTATAAGGTGGCTGCTGTCGCGAGCTTTTCAAACGGGATGATAAACGTCTCCTTGAATAACCTCGGAAAGGAGGGCCTTTTCTACATCAGGGCAGTTGGAGACGGGATGGATCAGACAAGGGCCATCTACTTGAAGGAAGGGGAGAAGGCTAGCGTGAGCATCCCGGCCCCAAAGCCTCTAAAGGTGGAGATATGGTACGGCACGACCATGCTTGGAGAGGCGGAGTGGGTGAGAGAAGAGGAGGAGAGGAGACTACTAGGACCACCCAGCTTCTTAGTCATGGCTATGATAATCGTAGGCATGGTGATGGTCTTCCTGTCCCTCATCGTTAGAGGCGAGTCTGATAGAGGCGGAGAGCTGGATGTGACAGAGAAAGAATCATTTTGATACTCTCCTTCCTTCTTTTTGCTTTAAATCCCGCTGAGTACACGGCTCTATGTGGACTATGACGTCCTCTGTGTCAGGGAAGTCCCGTTTTATCCTCTCAACGATCTCATCAGCTAGATCATGGGGCCCTCTTCACGCTCATATCCGGGTTCACTAAGACATGAAGGTCTAAGAAGACGTTGTTGCCGACCCTCCTAGCCCTTATCTTATGGACCTCCTCCACCTCGTCCATGGAACTTACCACCATGCCTATCCTGCTCACATAGTTCCTGCCGGGAGGCACGTCGGTTATGGAGTCCCTTATCTCAACGAAGCTTTTGATGGAAGCCCAACTCATGAAAAGGATCACGACGAGCAACGCAACCGCATCCTAAATAGGGGAGAACAGGGATGCCAGGAGAACCCCTCCAAAAACAGATAGGCCCTCAAATAAATCAAAACCAGGCGAAGCTGCTCAGTCCTAACAGCCAGACCAGAAAAATTCGATTTCCTGTAAGACAAAAAGGGCAAGGAAGTTAAAAAGCGTGGAAATTGCCGCGTAAAAAGGGGCGCTTTCCCTATGGAGACCTCCCCCTGAAGAGCCCAACCTCTCCATGAGCATGTGAAGGAGGATGACCCTCTACCAGTGGCTTAAGTGGCTTCTTTACGAATAGGGTCGTGAAGAAGGATGAAATCACGTTCCCGAGGAAATCAAGTCCATCTGCGA
>QMVU01000099.1 GCA_003661265.1 Thermoproteota archaeon
ACAACGGCTTCTATCTTGGTTCCAGGTCCAGGGATGCTCAGCTTAGCGAAGGATGCCGAACCGGAGGGGAAAGAAGGCTGTAATCCAGGTAAGATCTCCTCCTTCTCCTTCGGAGAGATTACGAGGTAAGCTGTTTGGGACTCAGGAACCCCAGATCCATGGAAAGATAATGTGGCTGTTCCTATCGTCCTCCCCTCCATTAGGAAGGAGACCTGGACTTCTCCCTCGAGGGGCGCGTCCCCGGAGTTGGTGATCAGAGCCTTCAGGACGAGGGTCTCTCCGTCCCTCTGACAGAATAGGGGGTAGAAGGAAGTTACGACCAGGTCCGGAAGCTCAACCTTAAGTGGGAAGTCTACCTTGGCCCTGTTGTTCTCCGAATTAGGGTCAAAGGTCCCCTCGGATGGGATGATCTGGACCTCAACGCTCATGTCTCCAACAGCTTCCTCAGGTATCTTGAAATCCGGTCCTCCAGGGGAAAGCCAAATTGTTCTCGCCTCTCCTGGGGCTACTCCACCCACAGATACCGTTTGAAACACGTTTTTTGGGACAAGCTTGCTTCCCTGCCTTACGTAGTAGAGCATCGTTATGAAAAGGTCTGCCCTTTCAGCGGTCACCATCCCCTCGTTCCTGATCGTCACCATGAACTCCACATGATCCCCTGTCTTCGGGTAATTTGGCAGCGGGATTATGTCGTTTGAGTAGACCGCCAGATCTGGGTACGGGAGGAGGATCTTTATCCTGACTATCTCTGATTCAGAACCGAAGTAATCGCTCGTTTCTGGGAAGAAAGCCCTGACTTGGTATATGCCTGGGGTCGATGGAGTTTCCCACACGAAGGAGAAGGATCCGTCCTCCTCTACCTCGACTGAGCATATCTTTACCCATGTAGTGCCCCTAAGATACTTGAGGGTGACCGTCCCGCTGACAGGAGGGGATACCTTCCCGCTAAACTTTACTTCCTCCCCTGCAAGGACCTCATTCTTATCACAACTAAGCTCTAGATGCGTGAAGTCCAGCTTCACCCAGACGAATACCTTCTCGCTCTCGCATCCCTCTCGTTCGTTAGTGGGAGGAGCCATTGCTTGAAAGGCCCACCTACCAACTTCGTTGGCGGTTATAGAGGCCTCAAACCTTCCGCCCTCATCGCTCTCCGTACTTATCTCGTTGGTCTTGCCGTCAGGTCTCTCGACAACTATCCTAACGAGCGATCTAGCTGGAGGGGATAGCCTCCCTCTTACCCTGATTTCCTCCCCCTTCTTAACCCTGTCCCTCTCAGCAGCAATCTCGATTACACAGCTTCCCTTCGTTGGAACCTCCTTTGGCTTCTTTCCACTGACCTTGAAAGTAGTCTGACCAGAGGGCTGTCCTGAGGCCTCGGTTGCGATAGCAACCACGGTATAGGTCCCGGGTTTCGCGTCACTTGGCAGGTTGAAGGAAGCTTGAACGTTTCCTGAGCTAGCTATCTTGACCGTGTGAAACACTGTTTTCCCATCGGGATCCCTGACCGTTATGTCGACGTTCCCTCCGTATGGTTCCTCCCCAGCCGTAGCCTGAACCTTAACAGTTATCTTCACGACGTCCCCAGGTTTGTACTCCGCCTTATCAACGGAAACAGACACGACATATGCGGCCCCCACGTGCATGGGGGCAAACAGGTTCAGGCAGATGAGTAGGAGGGCTGATAGGCGTCTTAATGAGGCCAACCCTACACCCTCTCTACATTACTATACCCCCCACCCAGCGAGTGCCAGAATGGAGGATACTAGTTTAACTCCCAGACCTTCCTTAAATAAGTTATTTATTTTAGATTCAAGAACAATTCCCCAATCATCTTTGTATTAAGAAACTGGAGACCCTGTAAGATATCACCATTCACGCAAATCTCCAGAGAAGAGCATCGCGCGATGATATACTACCTCCCTTAACTAACCCTTTTCTAAAACAGGAACGTCACTAGGCGTCTGCAAGCTTATTCTCATCCCATCATACGCGAATCTAATGTTAAACTCCCTATACCTCCTTTCTAGCTCCTTATACTCGTCGTAACTTTTTCCCCACTCTTCCTCTATGTGCGTTATCACTATTTCATTCACATTGAGCCTTCTGGAAATTTCCAGAACCTCTTCCAGCGAAAATAATTCTTTTCTCAACACATTACTCTCTGGAATCGTTATTCCATCCTTTAGAGGCCCTTCGGGGAACACATTGCCTATAATGAGTAAATCTAGGTTCCTAACCATGTTAGCGTTGGGAAAGGGTTTTGAGTCACACGGAGCATAGGCCACCTTCCTATCACCTTTCTCCACGACAAAGACCGTGGATACATTCCAGCTAGTCTTAACCCTAATCGGGGTTATGGAGATGCCCTTCACCTCCACTGTTCCCTCGTTCTCAAGTTCAAAGGTTTCGATAAGGCCCAGTTTCTCATAGTAATCGAAGAAAGGCCCATGTTTGTTTCTTATAGCCCTTAGGTCCCTCATTACCTCTTTCAAAGCGTAAACTTTAACCTTCTTAGATGGCCTCTCCCCTCTGACGAACTTACCAAGCCAGAACATGTACATCCTTTCCACTATCCTCATTCCAAGCGTGTGATCCGGGTGCCAATGGGTGTAAAATATGAAGTCAACAGAGCTTATCCCCTCCCTGTTCAGCTGGACCGCGATCTCCTCAGGTGTATCGAAGAGGATGTTTGGACCCGGGATGAAAAGGGAGGAACCTGTTCGTGCGTAAGGGATTCCCTTCCTCCTGGCCTCAACGCAAACCCTGCAGCTACACCCAGGTCTGGGAATAGGAGTTGAACCGCCCGATCCCAGGATTATTAGTTTCATTCTCAAATCTCCTAGGCAATTCAATGAGTTCCTTTAACTTCTTCGCTCAAGCTGGAGGTATTAAAGGATTATCTGAGCCTTCGCATCAAGGTTCTAAGATTTAAGGAAGGCCTTCACTAAGATCCAGGTGCATATGCCCTCGGAGTCCGAGGAGGAAATACGATCTAAACTTAAGAAGCTCGAGGATCTGTATTCAAAGGGAAAGGTAAGCGAATCTACGTACTTAGAGCTAAAGAAGAAGTACTTAGATGCCCTAGAAAGGATAAAAGAAGCTAAAGCAGCTAAGATAGAGGCAGAAGTTGCTATTGAACGCGAGGCCAAGGGAATCCCCCTGAAGATTGTGGTGATTGTCCTAGTGCTGGTTGCCGTAGCTGGAATTGGAGGCTTCTACTTCTTGGGAAGGGGAAGGGTCTCACCTACCCAGACTCCGATTCCAACTCCGGTAAGCCCTTCACCAACCCCATCCCCAACTCCAAGTCCGACTGTCCAGCCAACACCCTCTCCTACCCCACCACCTCGAGTTCCATTAAGGGAGGTGATGATTTCGGTGGTGGAGGCCGCTAAGAAAAAATGTCACACCGCCTATCCCATAGTCGCCTCTACAGGTCCATGGGTTTACGATACATTTAGACCTGAGAGCATAAGGTGCTGGAGCATCAGGTTTTACTGCCCAAACAGGGACGCCACATACGTGTATGACTGGGATGAAGGCAACGTGACCTTCAACGAGGAAATCGGGGAGGTTATGTTCCCACCTGAATTCACGCCACTAGAACTTAGATGGGTTGTTTCTCCTGTAGATGCCTTTTCAATAGCCCTAGACTCTGGCGGAAGGTCGTTTGTGGAGAGCATCGGGAAGAAGGTTCAAGTCTGGATGCACCTCTCAAGCAGGGAGGTAGCTGTCTATTACAAGCTAATTTCTCTAGGAGATGAGGCCCAAATAACTTGTGATTACGTTTGGATAGTTGCCTTCTCGGCAGGAGGGCCTGGAAACAGGCTGAAGGTCTACATAGATGCCGAGACGGGGGTTGTCCTGAAGACGACTAGGTACTAGGTCACATCGGGACCAGTGCAGGACCACCTTTCTAAAGGATTTGGGCAAATTAAACCAATCTGCTGGATTCCACCCTAATGCGCTCGAGCAATTCGTTTATCCTCCTATTAAAGCTCCTCATCAGCAGAGGGAAGAAGGGCCTTATGTAGGGAGGAAGGCCCTTTCCCCTACTGACCTCTCTTGGAACATTGGCGTAAACCCCGCAGTCCTCTATGAAATCGAAACCATTGATAAGAACGCTTCTTCCATCCCATTCGTTTACAAGGAAAATTGGCTCTAGACCTTTGTCTATGGTTGCATCAGCCACAAACCATCACCTAGGTAGACTTCTGCCGCTACATAGTGAAGCTCGACGTTCCTGAACTTACGTTCCTTGCCGAGGAAAAAGCTCGTTAATCCTTCTAACAACCTCTTCGGAGAACTTAACCCTCCAATAATGGAATCTCGCTGGAATTTCAATGTTCCTACATAGAGCTAGTTGAAGTATTGCCTTAGAAACACATATCCGGGGCTCATCCTTCCTCCTTAAAGCCTCGGAAGCCCTATAGATAGGAGAGGCTCCCCACTTAATGTCCCTGACGAAGTAAAAATACTGATATTGCTGACTCCATTTCATCCCTAGAGTTTTCTCCTATTTTCTCGCATAATCTTAGGAGCTCAGGTGAGCTATTAACGTACTTGGCCGTCCTCAGGTATTGTTCAAATCCTCTATCAGCAATTCCAGTCATCTCCCGGTCCCTCGATAGGGTACTTAGCTGAAAATAGGAATTACCTCCTTCGCGAATAGCTCAGCCCCATCTGTTCTCGGAAAGTCTAGAAATCTCAGGATTACGTATTCTACTCCCATGTCCGCGTATCTCCTCAGCTTGTTTGCAATACGTTCCGGGGTACCGATTAGCATTTCCTCCATGCTTATGGCCCTCGTAAACGGACTCATCTTGGCTGTTCTAATCGCTTCCTCTTTGCTTCTAGCTATAGAAGCGCAACAAACCCAAGTTTTCTTGATCTCATCATAATCCCTGCCCACGCGAGAGCAGTGGTCCTTAAGGACCTTTAACTTGTGCTCGTATACCTCTGGCGTTTTGTTGGGAAGGTTCCACCAATCCGCGTAAAGTGCGACCACCCTCAACGTTAACTTCTCTCCCCCTCCCCCTATCATTATCGGCGGGGGAGGCTCTGGTTTAGGCTCGCAAAGCGCCCCCTCGATCCTGTAGTACTTTCCCTTGAACGTCACGACGTCCTCCTCCCACATCCTCCTGATGATTTGAACGGCTTCCTCCAATTGCTTGATCCTCGCTGATGCCTTAGGAAACTCGTAGCCATAGGCTATGTATTCA
>QMVU01000100.1 GCA_003661265.1 Thermoproteota archaeon
ACCTACTAAGTCTATGTCCTTAAAGCCCACTCCTCCCTCTTCAACAGCCCGCAGTAAGACCTCTCTCGCTATCCTATAATGATGTTCTGTAACTTCAAGGGGTTTCATACCGCCCTTCTCCGTCCGGAATACCTCGTTAACATTAGCGAGAATTCTTCCTGCGTCGTCTGCTATGCCTACTCCAAACGTGTGAGCAGTACTTTCTATACCTAAAGCGATCATAGACCTACCAGGTCCCTATAGACTCCAATTATCTCTTTAAAACTAATGGGACCCTCCCGAACAAGTTTTGGTCTCTTTTTTGTCAAATCTATGATGGTTGATGGCTTTCTAAAAAGCAATACACCACAATCAAGGGCAAGATCCGCGTTTGGAATCTCCTTAATGGCTTGGAGGCAGGAGTGAGGTGGAGGATTTGATGTCCTATTAGCACTCGTAGATGTTATAGCCTTTCCCAGTTCCTGCACGATTTTCCTTACGATAAGTGATTCAGGTATCCTAATGCCTATTGCATGGGGATTTACCTCAGGAATCACCTTCTCCGTCTTCGGTAATATGAAGGTAACTGGTCCAGGTAGAAAGACCGACAAGAAATCCTCGAGATCATCAATAACAGCGTATCTCCTAGCCATCTCAATATCGCTAACGGCTATAGTGAGGTGCTTACTAGTAGGTCTTTTCTTAAGTCTATATACTTTGACGACAGCTCTTGGATTTTCTGCGTCTGCTGCTAGCCCGTAAACAGTATCAGTAGGATAAATTACAACTCCTCCGAGCTTTAATACATTAACAGCTCTCTTAATTGAATTAGCTAAGCCAACCTTCCTTACATCAAGAACGATCAAGGTTCCTCAACCATGACAAGATTAAATTCAGGAACTAACCCCAAAGAATGTTATGTCACTTAAAAGGGACGAATATGAACCATACCATAGGATAGGTAAAGTGCTTGGAAAACTACTATCAGAGGAATCTAAAAGAATTAGGCCGAGAGATAAACTAATAGAGATTTGTGAGAGGATAGAAAACAGGATAATAGAAGAGGGTTTTTTCCCTGCCTTTCCGGTCAACATATCGATCAACGAGGTGGCAGCTCATTACACATCACCTCCTGATGACATAAGAGAGGTGCCAGAAGCCTCCATAGTAAAGCTGGATGTGGGCATAAGGATCAATGGCTACATAGTTGATGCAGCCAGAACGTTAGTTTTTGACGATAAGCTACAGAAGCTAGCAGATGCTGCTCAATCCTGTCTTGAGGCTGCAGAAAGAGTAATGAAGCCGGGAGTTAATCTTCAGCAGGTTGGCCAAACCATATATGACGAGGCCAGAAGATGGGGCTTTAAAACAATAGCTAACCTCTCAGGTCACAAAATAGACCGTTACAAATTACATGCTGGTGTAGGAGTTCCTAACGTACCCATCCCGGTCGACTACAAGCTTAAGGTCGGAGATATATTTGCGGTAGAGCCTTTCTTAACATTTTCAAACGTTCCAGGGGTAGCTAAGCCGTCGAAAGAGGTTTACATTTATTCTTTAAGGAAAAAAATCCGCTCTCTAAGCAAGGTTCAAGAAAAAATAATCTTTCTTGCGGAAAGTAGATTTAGAAAGCTTCCATTTGCTGAGAGATGGTTGGTAAAGTCTATCGGCCGTAGGGTAAGCGAAGAACTTTCTTTCTTAACGAGGAAGGGAGCCTTGACATCATATCCAGTTCTCATAGAGGCTAAAAAGGGATTTGTTTCTCAGGCAGAAGATACCTTTCTGATAACGGAGGAAGGAGCACTCCCTCTCACAAGGATCTGAGATCATCTAAAAGATCGCTCCCACTCCATTCTGTAATTAAGTATCCGAGATCCTTTTACTATGCTGATGACAAGGGTCTTATTCACGCTAGTAGCTACTCTTCCGACTCTTAAGAGGTTCACAGGTGTGATGAGTTCCTCAGGATAGCTCACTACACACAGGTATGGGGCATGATCTATTCCAGGTCCTTTCTCGTATATCAGGTAGTGACCCCCATATTTAGCAGCTGAAGACTTAACCACATATCCCAGATCTCTCCAAAACGAGTACGCCACAATTCTTGCATCCGCTTTTGATCTAAATTTCCTGACAACTTCTAGAAATTTGCTTTGGGAAAGAATGTTTCCCTGAGAGTCACGTATATCTAAAACTCCTTTCATGTTAAGATAAGCTGCCTCTACGAGGGATAATTGTAGAGGCAGCTTATACTCCCTATGGGGCTTTGGTTTCCTAACTCCCATGGGGTGGCCCCAAAATCCATTTATATAGAATTTCGAGGCAATTTCGGGATCCCACACAACAACCCTATCATGGATAAGCACTCCTTCCGCCCTTGGAAGCGAGTCAAAATCAAAATCTCTTATCTTATTGGGCATGAAATTCTCAGCGTAGTAATAAGTTATGTCAGACTCGGTGCCCACAATAGCTAACAATAACCTCTTTCTTAACCTTCCTGCATAGAGGACGGCTTTAAGGATCTCATTTTGCCTTATTAACTCGTCCTCTGACATGGGAAGTACTAGGACGTTGGCTGCCTTGGAACCTATTTTAGCTCCAGGAGGGTAAAGGCGTAAGAAAGGGGTTCTTGGCTCATATCTAACTAGCCTACCTCTTCTTCTTAAGTCTTGAAAGACGAGAAATCTCAGAAAGTCTTCTGGCTTCTTTTCGCTTAGAACCCTCAGTAGAGGGTCTATTCCCTTCCCTTCGCTTCTTGCTAGCTCTAGTTTACCAATCCACGTTAAATAAGCAGCTTCTACAAGACTAAGCTTAAGTGTGTGATCCTCAGTAAATCCATATCCTTTCAAACGTAGCTTTTCTAGAGCATCTTGATCCGCGGATACTTCAACCCATTCTCCTTTTAAGTAGCCAGTTACCTTTGAGCGTTCTTCTTCCATCAAGAATTATCCTTGATCCCTGTTTATATAATTAGAGTTAGCTCAAGGAATTCTCTTGGCCATTTTTAGGGCCTCGAACAAGGTATTCATGATGATATTCGCAAAATCCTCGTTTATTTTCGGCTTAGATCCTGATCTAACGTGTTCTACAGCATACTCAAGCTCAACGAGAAGTGGTTCCCTCCACCTAGGTCTCTTAATTCGGGACTCCTCTCCTTTCTCAACGCCGACTTCTTGAGTGATATAGTTAAGCCAGATGCTTCCATCAGAAGCCGTAACTCTGATATTTCTTACCCCTATGGGGGTCAACCAATTCGATTCAATAATACCTACTGCATTGCCATACTTCAAAATTAGGATCGAGATATCTTCGTTTTCATTACCAAGCATGTAGCTTGTAAAACAAGATATAGGCCTTGGTTTCTCGTTCACTAAGTAAGTCTGGGCGTATAACTCATGCAATCCCAGATCTAAAGTGACTCCTACCTCCCATTTTAAACTTCTCTTCGGAAATCTACCTATTCTCTTAGAGGAGAGAGTTAATAGATCACCCAGCTCTCCAGAATCAAGAATCTTCTTCATTAGCCTGTAGCCAGGGTTAAAGAGCTCTATAAATCCCGGGATGAAGATTACATCTTTCCTTTTTATGATAGAGAAAAGGTCCCTCCAATCCAGCTCACTAGTTGCTAATGGCTTCTCTAGTAGGGTGTTTACATTATGTTCTATCACTTCCATTGCTGTTTTAGCTAGATATTGAGGTGTGACAGCTATACTAACAAGATCTAAGTTTTCCTTAGTGAGCATATCCTCTACTGATTTATAGGCTGTTGCCCCATACATAGCTCCTAGCCGTTTAGCCCTTTGTATCTCGATGTCAGCTACACATCTAAGTTCTACGCCAGCTATCTCCCTATATACTCTGGCATGGGCCTCTCCAAACCATCCGCAACCTACTACGCCTACTCTGACCAGTTTCACTGGGATAACCTCCGATCACCACAAGCAGGGCAAATGAAATATAAGAAGACAACTCACTAGCGAAGTGAGTTGAGGAAAATAACCGGCTATCTCCAGTTGCTAAGACCTAAGAATGCTGTTATGTCAGCCATAGGTTCGACCATAGGTTGGTTAGCAGGTGGGTGTGGTGATCTAACGCGCTATCTAATTGTCGCAACAGTCCCCCCGCTCGTATTAATGGGAGGAAATGCCATAAATGATTTTTTTGATTTCGAGATAGATGCGATAAACAAACCATACAGGCCGATACCTAGAGGGATAATAAGCAGAAAAGAGGCCCTCTTCTCCTATATCCTCCTATCCTCCGTAGCTATAACCATTGCTCTGCTCCTGGGATGGATCCCCTTTCTTATAGCTGTTTCATTTTCTATAGCATGGTATGTCTATGCGAGAACCCTTAAGGCTAAAGGTCTCATCGGCAACGTTATTGTAAGTACGGGAGTTGGTTTTACGATTATCTTCGGATATATATCTGCTTCTAAAGGAGTCTCCCTATTGCCGATAATTCTAGCATTGATAGCTTTTACAGCCAATTTAGCTAGAGAGATAGTTAAAACAGTTGAAGACCTCCCGGGAGATAAAAAGGCGGGGCTTTCCACGGTTCCAATTAGGTTTGGGATGGAGACAACTAAGAGTCTGACTAGAGGTCTCATTGCCATAACATGTTTATTGGCGCTTATACCATTCCTTCTAGGCTTAATGAAACTGCTCTACTTAGCCTTTTCACTTTCATCAATCCTAATATTAATCTACATCCTAGTACAAACTGACCGCCTATCTCCTGAAACTGCTGCAAGGTATAGCGGTTTACTGAAGGTGGCCATGGCTCTTGGATTGTTGGGCATGTTATTGGATCTACTACTTAGATAGGAATCTTTCCATAAGAGATCTTCTCTCTAACACGCCGAGAAGACGCATTTCTGAATTAACTACAGGAATTGCTGGAAGACCGTTATCAACTATTGTCTGAATTATTTTTCCCAGTTTATCGAAGGCTTCAATTGAAGGAGGATTTTCAAGCATTACATCCTCAACAATAATCCTTCTAACAACACTGTCCATAATCCTCGACGGGAAATTCTCCCTAACCTGATAGAAGGTCTTTGCGAGAGTCATTTCAGTAACTAAACCAACGAGTCTATTTCTGTCACATACAGGCAGGACTCGAGATC
>QMVU01000101.1 GCA_003661265.1 Thermoproteota archaeon
GGCTTTCAACCCTTGAGTCCCCAGCTATTGTAAGCGATCAGTATAACTCTAGGAATGCTTGAAAAATTGGATCTAAAGGGACTCATCGAGCTATTGCTGTCAATTTGCGGTTACGGCTGTTGTTCCCTATATCGGTTTAGGTTTTAGATAGATGTTGGAACGAGGAGTTCATTGTGCTGCAACCTTAACGCATTAACTCGATCCCGTGAGTTCTATCGTCATCTCCACATACCCTTCTGGGAGCGTTCCCTTTAAAGTGGCCTTAACGAGCCCGCAGACCGGAGCTTCCGGGCTGAACCAGAAGGTGATCTCCAGGTCCGATCCCATGGCCTTCGTCTCGTAAACCCAGCAGTGATATACCCTGTCCCCGGCCTTCACCGACTCCTCAGAGGTGCGGACCAGCGACTCGAAGGATATGTTATAGAAGCCTATGAAGCTCAGCCCCGGAGTAGGCTTCTCATTTCCCCTCTCCTCCTTGACTCCCCAGGGCCCATACATGCGGTGTACCCACTCCAAGACTTCGCATCCCTTCCATAGCTCGTCTGAGGTCTCGGAGACATGGAAGTTCAGGTTTCCCCCTCCGCTTATTATTGTGTAGTCGGCCTCCTTCGTCCAAGTCATGTTCACCAGCTTCTCCCCTTCGACGCGATATTCCTTGTTCTTCTTCCACTCGACATCCTGCTCTATGATCAGCTCTCCCTCTGATCCCACTACGTTTATTCTAACGTGGTAAGTCGCCTTGTTCCCCCTCCACTCGCAATCTATCTTGCCGGGGTAGTCCAAGCCGGAGCCCTCCTCAGGTGAGGGCTGAGGAGGGGTTGGAGTTGGAGTACGGGTTGGAGAAGGGGTTGGGGTGGGCGTAATTGGCGCTCCTCTGCTCCTTATCCAGATGGGAGGCTTCTTATCCTCGTCCTCATCTTCTGTGTTTGGTAAGGTCACTTTTATGAGGATCAGGCCTCCGACCACCATCAGGATTAGGAGGATGACGACCCACTTAGGCATGGAACTCCATGAGAAAGAGGGGAAGGAGGGATTTAAGGCACGTGAATGAATCGTCTATACTATTCCTACATCTCCAGTCAGCAGTTAGTTGAGGGAGGAAGATCAATTTCTGATCGCCTGGGATTCAAGTTTTTAGTCTTCCGATGAAATCCATTGAAGTGTAATAGTGTGATACATTCTATCGTTTGTCTCGACTATGTTTATCGCAACTCAAGCTATACATTTTATTAGCTAGCTCGATCTATCTTCGTACTTCTTCTTGAGTTCCTCATACATCTCCTTGCTTATCTTACTTTCTTTAAATGCCCTTTCGAGCTTCTTCATCCTATCGATTGCTTTCAAGGCTTTATGGGATTTTGATCCCTTTAACTTCAAAAATACTGTGGCAGCAGCTGAAGCTACGGCTCCAGTTACCCCCCTATTATGACCATTCCTGTCCGGTTGGTGCAGCAATCTTAGTTGGTGTGGGACTTGTTTTGAGGAGCCTCTGTTTAGGTAGGAGTTGGCGTGGTTGTTGTTGGAGGAGTTGTTAGAGTAGGCGTAGGACTTTTTATCTCTAGGCTAAACTTGTTCGAGTACCTCGTGATTCCTCCCGCCGTTGCAATAACGTAGATCATGTGGGGCGCGCGAGCCTGCTACCAAATACCTTCCATCTGAAGAGATGGATATGCCCCATCGCTTATCTCATAGCCCCAGAGAAGACTTCTCGAAGAAGTTTTGCCTGCTGCTACAGGCAACCATCGGAGAAGAAGGAAGCCCAGCAGCAGGATGGTTATTGTGCAAGATGAAATTTTTCGGCCACTACTTACTGTCATTAAAGTCTGAAAGTTTCATATAAAGCTTCCTAACATATCCCTTGAATTAGTTTTGGATTATTGAGGAAAAGAGTTTCCTCCTGCGAGAGCAAGTAATCCTACTGAATTTAGGGCTGCGTAAGCATTTGTCCTCTTACTAATGATCGTGCGTCAATGAAAATGGAATTTCTCTTAGCCAGGGCTTAACTTCCAAGAATTTACGATCTCCCAAAGTTCGCCGATCATCCCTGGAAGATTCTCCTTTGTGGCGCAGGCATATATGATGGCTGTTCTGTCCGCCTTCTCGTCGTAAAATGTTATGAAAAAGCCCTCCAACCAAACCTCTTCGTGAGGTTCCACGTCGCTTGGCGTTATCATGCCTCCGTACATGAGATACGCCCTATATCCCTTGAAATTTATCTCTGTAATGTTGTGGACATCAATAACATACGTATAAGGGTTTTTCACATCATGAACCCCGTTCCAGAAGTTTTGATCCCAAATGGCGAAGACGCTGTCTAGAGATACGTCCTTTACGTCGTGCCAGCCCTGGACCCAGTAAAGCCCCACCCAAACCTGGTATCCCGGGTCATCCCTTTCGAACCTGGTTTCAGGATAGCAGTAGTTGTTTATACCTTTCTCCCCCATCCAGATCCACACTAGGTCCATCTTGGAGTGGAACTTCTCCCACCCACTCCTCTCGGGGAAGGCCCTCGTCACCCCCCACTCGTTTCCCTGACTACGATCCAAGAGACACCAATCAAGGCCAGTGATGCCAGGAAAATGGATGAGAGAACTTTTGTGGAGGGCTTGCCCACTCTAGAGAGGAGCTCTCCTATTGAGGAGCATATGAAGACATCTAGGTAAAGGATTAGGGCTCCTCTAGTCATGAGATACGATTTCATGCTCCCCCAAGTCCCAGTTGCGAGGCAGTAAACTACTGACCAGCCGAAAACGTAAGTTATGGACGAAAGGAGAGCCCCAAAGGTTGGGTTGCCCTTCCTCCTGATCAGACCGTAAACAAGCGCTGCAACTCCCGGAATCCAGAAGGCCAGGACGTAGACCTGGTAATAGGGTATCAGAAGAACGCCGGATACTAGGCCGCTGAGCAAGGAGGGGAGTGGACCGAAGAGCGAGGAGGCGCACATGGCTCCAAGGGAGTCGTAGTATCCCGGCATGTGTAGGGCATCCGAGGCTATCCTAGAGCCAACTCCTAGGAGCGAGAAGGGGATCAGGCGAATCAACCAGTAGCCTGCCCTCCTGAGGTAAGAGCGCTCGGGTCCGGGTGCCATACATTCTTCTCCCTTCAAATTTAGGATAAACTTTCCCCTTCACTTAAGATGGGTAAAGGAAGCGCTATTCATCGAAAATATCTTTCTAGCAAGGCATTTGCCGGATATTATTGCCTGAAGAACGAATTCCTAGATCTAAAAGGTGTAATTCCTCTAGTCTAAAGGAACTCGGTGAGGTGAGATTGCTTAACCTTAACTTTTTGTTTAAGGAGAGATCGTTTTAAGGGGATGAATGTAAGGCTCGAATACGACAGAGGAACCCTGATAATCAGAGGGCAGTATGGAACTCCGTTCTCCGTATGGGACGACAGGATAGATGCTTTCAGGGCACCTGCCTTCAGGTACGCGGACATCAAGGCTTTTCTCAGGAGAAGCGGCGTCGAATTCGAGGACTTGGTGATGAGCCCTCTTCCCCTTGAAAGGCTCTCTGGGAAAATTGAGATAAGGCTTCACCCATATCAGGAGGAGGCCCTAGAGTTATGGCTCTCCTCCGAGGCCAGGGGTGTGATAGTCCTCCCTCCTGGATCAGGAAAGACGATAATAGCGATGATAGCCATGGAAAAGCTTCAGGAGCCTACGCTAGTAGTCGTTCCAACTTTACCCCTGGTGGATCAATGGGTCAGGAGGCTTGAGGAATATTTCGGAGTTGAGATAGGCGTCTTGGGTGGGGGAAAGAAGGAGATAAAGGGGATAACAGTTTCCACATACGACTCAGCTTATCTAAGGGCAGAAGAGCTCGGAAATAAGTTTCCCTTCGTGGTCTTCGACGAGTGCCACCACCTTGCTGCCGAGGGCTACTCCCAGATAGGTGAGATGCTCGCGTCTGAGCACAGGATGGGCCTTACGGCCACATTCGAGAGGGAGGATGGAGCCCACGTGAAGCTGCTCTCCTTGATAGGAGGAGTAGTCTACAAGATGAAGCCCACTGAGCTTGCGGGGAAGCACCTGGCCGACTTCGAGATAGTGAGGATTCCCGTCAAGCTAAAGCCTGAGGAGGAAGAGGAGTACGAGAAGCTCATATCCGAGTACAAGAAGAGCCTGGCAAAGGCGGGAATAAAGCTCTTCAATATTCAGGACTTCAAAAAGCTCGTAATGAGGAGCGGAATAAGCGAAGAGGCCAGAAAGGCCCTTATTGCCAGGAACAAGGCTAGGAAGATAGCTATAAACTCGGAATCAAAGCTTGAGGCCCTTGAGGAGATATTAAAAGCCCACAGGACTGATAAGGTGCTTATTTTCACGGAGTACAACGAAATGGCCCATCTAATAGGCCGAAGGTTTCTCATTCCCGTGCTGACGCACAGGACAAATCCTGCTGAGAGGGAGGACATACTGGAGGGCTTCAGGACCGGGAGGTACACGAAGATAGTCACCTCAAAGGTGCTGGATGAGGGACTCGACGTCCCGGATGCCAGGATAGCTGTGGTCCTTGGGGGAAGCGGGAGCAGGAGGGAGTTCATCCAGAGGCTTGGTAGGATATTGAGGAGGAAGGAGAAGAGGGCTATACTGTACGAGGTCGTTTCCTCGAAGACCATCGAGGTAAGCGCCTCATACAGGAGGAGGAGAGCCCTTAAAGGGTGATGTGATGCTTCCGTCTCCTCTCCTGAGGGCTAGATCCTGGAGAGGACGTCTCTTCATAAAGTTCGCCAAGGGCTACCCGATAGAGTTGGAGCTAGCAAGGGAGCTCATAAGTACGTTTGAGAAGCACGTGGGAATGAAGTTCAAGGAGCTTTCCGATTCCCTTGAGGAGATAGAGGAGTACTACGAGTCGCTGGGAATCGATTACAGGCTAGTTAGAGGGCTTTCCATCCTTCTGGAGAGGAGATGTGAGTTCTCGAAGCCTGAAACTTTAGTCAGGCCTAGAAGGGCGAGGAAGGTCGTGTTCGAGTGGTGCAACATGAAATTCGGGGGTTTCGTCCTATCCCAGCAGGAGAGGAACTCAGTGCTAAATAAGGCAGCCTGGGAGCTCGGGGTATCGAGGGAAGAGCTTGAGGAGGCCC
>QMVU01000102.1 GCA_003661265.1 Thermoproteota archaeon
AGGATCGTGGATCTCATCTATCAACCTTTTCAGCTCCTCCTCACCCACTTCTCTCTCCCTCTCGGCCATAAGGGCCGAGGCTATGGCTGTCAGGAACCTGGTGCCCTGATCCTCAATGTTCGGAACTGGCCCGAAGCACCCCCTGCAAGGCATGTTAGCATCTATGCATCTGGCTCCACAACCCCCTCTTGTCACGGGACCTAGGCAGATTATCCCTTGCTTCAAGAAGCACTCATCCTTCTTGATCTCACCCTCGTGAACCCTTCTGAACCTCTCTATCCTCAAAACCTCTGGCTTCTCACGCTCACAGAAGTCGCATAAGCTCCTTTCTTCTGCTATGAAAAGACCTTTCGGTGGCAAAATACCCCTCTGCATGTCTTCAACTACTTCGATCAGCTTTTCTACGGATTCAACCGGAGGAGGACATCCTGGCACCCAGACATCAACTTCCACGAAGTCGCTTACAGGCGAGACAATTGACCTAAGCTTTGGAAGGATAAGGGCAGCCTCCTTAAACTCCCCGAATCCCGGAAGCACCTTGGCTGGGTTGTCTGTACTCAGAGTTTTAATGTAACCTATCTCAAGCAAAGCCTTACTGCTTGCAGAATTGGCGAGACCGGGGATCCCTCCGTAGCAAGCGCAAGTGCCGAAGGCCACTAAAATGCGGGACTTCTCCCTTAGCCTTTCAAGAGCCTCCTTGTGCTTCTCCGTCCTTATAGCTCCGAAGAAAATGCCAACATCTATCTCCCTAGTCCTCTCGAGGTCTCTTTCCTTTCCATCAACGACGGCTGGCCAGAAGACTATCTCTGTAGCGTTAGCCAGATCTATGAGCTTCTCACCAGCATCAATAAAGGCGACATCACAGCCTCCACAAATTGAGCCGTAATCAACAGCAAGCTTCAACTTCCTCATTCCACTCGCCTCAGGGGACCCAGCTCCTTCAACTCCTCAGTAAACTCCCTAACAACCCTCGCGAATTTCCTCCCCTCAGTTGCTGAGATCCACTCAAGCCTTATGCGGGACGGGTTTATCCCCATCTGCCTTAGGAGCTTCTTAAGGAGAGCTATCCTCTTGAAGCACTGGAAGTTGCCCCTTACGTAATGGCAGTCCCCGGGCGTATGACACCCAGCTATGAGGACCCCATCCGATCTCTTCAAGGCCTTTAGAACCTGCTCCATCTCTATCCTTCCGGTGCAGGGGACCCTGATCGGCACTATCGTCGGGGGGTACTTCAGCCTGGAGGTCCCAGCCATGTCAGCGCCTGCGTAGCCGCACCACCTACAAAGGAAAGCTATTATCCTGGGCTCAAATTCCTCGCTCATCCTAAATCCCTCCAGCAACAGCCTCAATCATGGCATCTAGCTGCTCATAAGTGAAGTTCCTCAAGCTTATGGCCCTAGAGGGACACGTAGAGACACAGGCCCCGCATCCCTCACAAATTATCTCGTTTACCTCAGCCCTGCCGTCGACCATCTCTATGGCCCCATACGGACATGCTGATAGGCAGAGGCGGCATCCGCTGCAGAGATCCCTGTTCACCGTGGCAACTATGGGCGTGTGGCTTATCTTGTCTTGGCTCAGGATCTCAAGAGCCTTGCTTGCCGCAGCACTTGCTTGAGCTACCGTATCCTGTATGTCCTTCGGGGACTGAGCTGCCCCCGCAAGGAATATCCCTGGAGTCGCTGACTCCACCGGGTGTAACTTAGGATGAAGCTCCTGGAGAAATCCGTTGTTGTCTATTTGAATCCTCATCTTGCTGGCAAGCTCCTCTATTCCATCAGCTGGAACCATCGGCAGGGCTAAGACAGCCATATCAACCTCAACTTCTATCCTCCTGTTTAGGAGGGTGTCTACCGCAAGTATCTTCACGACCCCGTCTTCCTCGTAAATCTTAGAGACCTTCCCCCTGATGAACTGGATTCCAGCCTCCTCCTGGGCCCTTCTCAAGAAGTCCTCGTAGTTCTTCCCAACTGTCCTGAGGTCTATGTAGAAGGAGTAGACCTCAGCATCCGGCACGAGTTCTTTGAAGAGCAATCCGTGCTTAGTGCAGTAGGTGCAGCATATGTGGCTGCAGTATGGAACGTGCTTCTCGTCCCTGGAACCAGCGCAGTGGATGAAAGCTATCCTCTTCGGTATCTTCTCATCACTTGGCCTCCTAGGTATCCCCCCCGTCGGGCCGTTTGGGGAAAGGAGCCTCTCAAACTGCAAGGAGGTTATGATGTCCGGGTACTTATCAGCCCCGTACTCGCTCAGGTTTTCCGGCTTATAGAGCTCGTAGCCGGTCGCAACTATTATGACGCCAACATCCTCCTCTATTATCTCAGGCTGGTCGTGGAAGTTTATGGCCCCCGGAGTGCAAACATCCGGCTCGGCGCACTTTCCGCAGATTACGGGGTTCATCCCGAGGCAGGCCTCCGGGTCTATGAGGTAAGAGGAGGGAACTGCCTGGGGGAAGGGTATATATATGGCCTTCCTCAGGCTAAGGCCCTCGTCGAACTCGGAGGGAACTGTCACAGGGCACACCTTCGTGCAGTTGTCGCAGAGATTGCACTTTTCCGGGTCAACGTACCTCGGGTTCTTCCTTATCTTAACGTGGAAGTTCCCAACATATCCCTCCACGTCTATTACTTCAGATAGCGTTAGGAGCTTGATGTTCGGGTGGTTCGCCACCTCGCTCATGAGGGGGGTCAGGATGCACTGGGCGCAGTCAAGGGTCGGGAAGGTCTCTGCAAGTTGGGCCATGTGCCCCCCTATTGTAGGCTTCTTCTCAACCAGAATAACCTGGTAACCAGCGTTCGCTATGTCAAGGGCTGCCCTTATTCCAGCTATTCCTCCCCCTATGACCAAAGCCTTTTTGTGAAGACCTACCTCAACAGGCTTGAGCTCCTCGTTCCTTATTACCTTCTCCACAACCCCCCTGATAACCCTTATCGCCTTCTCAGTTGCCTTGTCAACTTCCTCGTGGACCCAGCTACACTGCTCCCTTATGTTTGCGATCTCGCACTTGTAGGGATTTAACCCAGCCCTCTCCACAGTCTCCCTGAAAGTGGTCTCATGAAGGGAGGGAGAACAGGCTGCTACAACGACTCCTGTAAGCCTCTTCTCCTCTATAGCCCTCTCTATCAACTCCTGACCTGGCCTGCTGCACATGTAATCGTAGTCCTCCGCGTGAACGACGGCTGGGTGCTCCATGATCTTCTCAACGACCTTCTTCACGTCGACGGTAGCAGCTATGTTCCTGCCGCAATGACAGACGAAAACCCCTATCCTCTCCCTTCCTAGGCCCCCTTCTCCGGCCTGACCCACCTGCACCACCTTCTTCAGTCTCCCTTCTCAGCCCCCTCCTTCAGGGTCTTCTTGACAAGCTTAAGGAGCTCCGAGGCCTTCTTCCCAAGCTCAACCCCTTTCTCGAAGGCTCTAAGGTTAAGATCCAAGTACTTCTTCGGAACTGTCGCCTTAACAGCTTCCCTCAGGGCTTCAACGCTCACAGCATCCCAGACCACCCCTAAGAACCCCAGCATGACGACGTTCGCTACTATCCTGGCCCCAAGCTCCTCCGCAATCTGGGTGGCTGGAACCTTGTAAAGCACGTACTTATTTGCCCTTTCATCAGCTTCCACTATCGTGCTGTCTATTATGAGGATTCCTCCCTCTCTCAGCCTTGGGAGGAACTTCTCGTAGGCGTCCCTGCTCATTATTACCATTACCTCTGGATCCTGGATGTAGGGGTAGTCTATTTCCTCCTCATCTATCACGACCCCGCTGTAACAGGTTGAACCCCTTGCCTCCGGTCCATAAGCTTGAGTTAACGTTGCCTCCTTATCGTCGTAAACAGCCGCAGCCCTACCAACGATGTAACCAGCAGTAATTATTCCCTGACCACCGAAACCAGCGAACATTACCTCCCTTCTGCCCCTCATCTCCTTCGCCTCATTTCCTCAAGCCTTTTTAACATCTCATAATAGGTAGGCCTTCCCTCCCTCTTCACGAAGACCCCCAGGATTATGGGCTTCCCGAACTCTATCGCAACCTTGCTCGTGTCCTCCCAGTTCTTGATGACGGAGGACTGGACGAACCACTTTGCCATATCATCTGGCTCGGGGAAGTTGTTCCTCCTCCCGAAGTTCACCGGGCAGGAGGACAGGACCTCTATGTACCTGAAGCCCTTCATCCTGAGGGCTTCAGTTATGGACATCTCCAACTCCCTTACGTGAACACTCGTCCACCTTGCCACGTAAACAGCTCCTGCGGCGTCGGCAAGATGGGGCGTGTTGAACGGGTACTCTATGTTCCCATAGGGACTAGTTGTGGAGTAGCTCCCATGAGGGGTTGTTGGGGCAAGCTGTCCTCCCGTCATCCCGTAAATGAAGTTGTTGGTGCAGATGACGAGGATGTCGTTGTTCCTCCTGCAGGCGTGGATGAAGTGGTTCCCTCCTATAGCAAAAAGGTCCCCATCACCTGATATGACGGTGACGCAGAGCTCGGGCTTAGCTAGCTTAAGTCCGACCGCAAAGGGAATTGCCCTCCCGTGGGTTGTGTGAAACCCGTCGACATCGAGGTATCCGGAACCCCTTCCACAACAGCCTATGCCCGAGACGTATACGACTTTCTCCTTCTCTATCCCAACCCTCTCAAGTGCCCTGATCCAAGCGTGTATCGTTGGACCTATGCCGCACCCAGGACACCAGAGGTGCGGCATCCTCTCGGTCTTAAGCCACTTATCAATCGGGTGGGCAAGCTCATAAGCCTGCTTCAAAGGCCTCACCTTCCGCTCACCTTCAGGATCTCCAAATATATCTCCTCGGGGGTGATCAGTCTTCCCCCCATCCTTGGAACGAGGATGGTCTCCGCCTTCCCACAAGCTTCCCTCTTGACTTCAAGGTAGATCTGGCCGTAGTTCAGCTCCGGGACTACGAAGTATCTGACC
>QMVU01000103.1 GCA_003661265.1 Thermoproteota archaeon
AGCTAATATCTGAACTATGTGCCTCTCGATGTCTCCCTCTAGATCCCTTGCAAGCCTCTCCACGCTCAGAGAAAAACCTATTATCCTGGAGTAGGATTCCAAAACTACTCTCGCTATCTGGAGAGACTGATAAAGGCTTCTCTCAGACTCCTTAAGCGTCTTAATCTCCTCCTCTATCTTGGCTATCTTCAAGGAAAGCTCTTCAAGCTTCTTCATCACTTCTTCGAGGTCAACCAACGCAGGACGCCCCCTAGTTTAGGAGGGGAAGGAACTGCGACCTTCTCAAGCTCCTCAATCTCCTCCTGACTAAACCCTGCTTTCCTGAGTTCGGCCCTTGCAGCTCTAAGAGCCCTCCATCTCATCCACCTTGCTCTTATGAGGATACATCCTATTGCTGGAAGGAAGGCCACGAGTACAATTGCCAGCAGGAGGATTGTGTAAACTATCTCAAGAAAGACCCTTATTTTACTCAATCACTCTTCCTCCTTCCTTCTTCCGGAGGAGAAGACTTCCTTAAGGATGGAATATGGGTTTACGAAGTTCTCCTTGGTTAGCTCGAGGGCTAAATCTGCGGGAAGTCCATGCTCTAATAGCTCGTTGTAAAAAGCTGCTATAGCCCTGGCTCTCTCTCTAGCCTCCTCAGGGCTTACGGTAAGGGACATGAGTTCCTTTAATGGGCCTATAAGGTCTCTTAAGAGGCCAGGAACTTCGGATCTAACCACAGATAAGATCTCCTTCAATTCCTCAACATCGCTTTCCTCACTCATTTCATCACCACGCAATTCTGAAGTGATCAAAACAATAACCTTGTTGTTCAGTTGTGGACAATACGTGAACAATCGGCTCTATCTTGGAGTTCGGGCATCTCATTCCTGATGAGCTGATCGTTGAGATAAGGAAATTTAACAACACTGATCAAGATCTGAGGGATGCGATTTCTAAGAAGAGCACGCTATCTAATGAGTGGCCCGCAAAGGGCAAGAAATTAAGCTTTCAGCGAAGGGAAACTTTGTGATCAGCTTGAAGATATCGTTACCAAGGATAAGGTTGGCCTATCTTCCTACCCCCTTGGAGTATCTGCCACGCCTATCAAAGTATTTAGGTGGTCCAAAAATATGGATTAAGCGTGATGACCTTACAGGACCGTCTTTTGGTGGAAATAAGGTTAGAAAACTAGAATTCGTGATGGCAGATGCTCTAAACAAGGGGTCGAGCGTCGTAATCACGACGGGCAGCGTTCAATCCAACCACGCCAGGGCTACTGCTGCTGTTGCAAGTAAACTGGGTCTAAAAGCTGTTTTAGTGTTAAGAGGAAAGGAACCATCCGAAGTAAGCGGCAATCTGCTCCTAGATAGGCTCTTTGGAGCAGAAATAAGGTTCTTTCCCGTTGAAAGGGAGGAAATCCCGGCGATAATGGAGGAAGTTGCCGATGAACTGAGGAAGAAGGGAGAAAAACCCTACATAATACCCTTAGGAGCCTCTTATCCAATTGGTGCTGTTGGTTATGCCAATTCGGTGATCGAGATCCGCGATCAGGCCAGGGAGATGGGTCTAAAAATAGACTGGATCGTGCACGCTGCCGGCTCAGGAGGGACGCAGGCCGGCTTAGTCTTTGGAACCAAGATGCTGAAGATGGACACTAAAGTCCTGGGGATAAGCATGGGCCCAGATGCGGAGAGCCTGAGGAGAGCATCCCTAGGAGTAGCTGAAGGGATCTCTGGCCTCTTAGGTCTTGACGTTCAAATCGGCCCACAGGACTTCAGAGTAGTGGACGATTATGTTGAAGAGGGGAAGATATCTAGGAGAGTCGTTGAAGCGATGAAAATCCTGGCAAGAACCGAGGGAATAATGTTAGATCCGGTTTACACCGCAAAGGCGATGCTAGGGCTCATAGAGCTGACAAGAAACGGCTTCTTTGATGCAAACGAAAATGTGCTCTTCATACACACCGGAGGCCTGCCTGGCTTGTTTGCTCACGGAAGAGAGCTTTCAACTTTTATCTCTTGAATCCATGGGTGGAGCTGAGAAACCGCTTGGCTTTTTATAAATCCTCGACCTGCTAAATGGTGCTCGCATGTGTGACATCTTAGTTGTGACCCCCGGAGCTACGGAAAGCGGCACGATGCTGTTCGCAAAGAACAGTGATAGAGATCCAAACGAAGCCCAGATCCTGGAATTTATCCCGAGAAAAGAGCATGATGAGGAGAAAGTTAGGCTCACTTACGTGGATTTCCCCCAGGTTAGCGAGACCTATGCGGTCATCCTCTCCCGTCCCTGGTGGATGTGGGGGGCTGAGATGGGAGCCAACGAGTTCGGTTTGGTGATCGGGAACACAGCGGTCTTCACGAAGGAGAAGTATGAAAAGGTGGGAATTCTTGGAATGGACATGATACGCCTTGCTTTAGAGAGAAAAAGGAGCGCAAAAGAGGCGTTGGATTTCATAACCTCGATCGTTGAGAGGTATGGGCAGGGAGGAAGCGGAAGTTACGAGCACAAGCTCCTTTACCACAACTCCTTCGTAATTGCAGATCCTAAGGAGGCATGGATCCTTGAAACAGCTGGAAAGCACTGGGTTGCGAAGAAAGTTGAGAGTTTTTACTCCATTTCAAACGCCCTCACAATAGGCGGGGATTGGGATCTTGCATCTGAGCGTGTTAAGGAGCTGGCGAAGAAAAAGGGGTTCAGCTTTTCAAAGCGTTTCTCGGATAGATTTTACACGTACTTCGCTCACGGAAGGGAGAGAAGGGCCTTCACCTATGCCAAGCTTAAGGAAAAGGAGGGGGAGATAAACCTCGAGTACTTGATCGAGATCCTTCGTTCCCATCAAGTTGAGCCTTTCAGTCCAGAGAAAGGATCGATGAGAGACGTGTGCATGCACTTTGGTGGTCTAACTAGGCCTCCTCAAACCTCATCTTCTCAAATATCGGAACTTGGCACAGAGTTCCAGATTCACTGGTTTACTGGAACCTCCCTACCTTGTTTAAGCATCTTTAAACCGGTTTACATTGAAACGGGCCTCCCAGATCTAGGAGAAAGACCGACAAATAAGTACAACCCGAACACATATTGGTGGCGCTTTGAAGAATTTCACAGAAGGTTTCAGACGAACTACAGGCAAATAAAAGAGTTTTCAAAGGACAGGGACGAGTTACAAGGGAGAATCATCGAGAGGGAAAGGGAGGTAAGGGAAAGCTATTTGACTGGGAAAGCTTCAAAGGAAGAGCTTTTTAGAGTAACTGAATGGGCCTTTGAGGCTGAGAGAAAGCTTTTGGAGAGATGGAGTGCGAAATTAAAGTCGGGGAAGTTCCCTCTACTCTACGGGAGAAAATGGAAGAGGGTCAATGAAAGGGCCGGCCTAAGGATATAGCTACTTCCCCTACCTCAACGTTACCCGCCGCAAGCTGTTCAACTTACGTAGTAGAAGGTAGATCCTCCCTTCATGACGTATGAGACCTTCTTAAGCGCGGTAATGTCCTCCAATGGGTTCCCATCAACGGCAATGATATCAGCGAGTTTTCCCTCCTCCAAGGTTCCTACCTTATCCTCGATGCCGATGCACTCGGCAGCTACCTTAGTTGCAGCCAGTATGGCGTCCATGGGCTTCATCCCGACTTTAACCATGGTTATCGGCTCGTCAGCGTTATTGCCGTGCTCCCTGAGAGGGGCGCCGAAGTAATCCGACCCAGCGGCTATCTTCACACCCGCCTTATAAGCCATCATCAGGCTCTTCGGCATGGCATCGATGCACATTCTCTGCTTCCTCAGCCTCCATGGAGGCATGTCATAGGGCTTCTCCACGGATTTCTTGTAAACCTCTAAGAGAGCTATTGTCGGGACGAAGAAGACCCCCTTGCTCAGCATCATCTCCACGGCCTCCTCGTCCAGGAAGTACCCGTGCTCTATAGAATCAACCCCTCCGTCTATGGCGTTCTTCACTCCTTCAGCTCCCTGAGCGTGAGATGCGACCCTCTTACCTACCCTGTGTGCCTCATCTGTTATGGCCCTTATCTCCTCGACCGTGAACTGCGGGGTCCAAGGGTGATCCTTCTCTGACCCAACTCCCCCGGTGGTGTGAATCTTGATGAAATCAGCTCCTTCCCTCAGAACCTCCCTAGCAGCCCTTCTGCAATCATCAGGTCCGTCTGCAAGCAGGCATCCCATCCTTATGGCTTCTTCTCTTGGGAGATAGTGTATGTCTCCGTGCCCTCCTGTCTGAGATATCGTCCTACCAGCTGCGTAAATCCTGGGCCCTGGAATGATCCCCTCCTCCGTGGCTCTCTTTAGCGAGAGGGCTATCTTGGAGCCACAATCCCTGACGGTGGTATATCCTGCCTTGAGCAGCTTGAAGCAATCTTCGGCTGCCCTTAAGACGAGGAAGTCATGGGGGTTGACGAGCCTATCAGCCAAGCTATAGGCCCTAACGCCCAATATATGGACATGTGCGTCTATAAGACCAGGAAGAATGCATCTGTGCCCTAGATCGATTACTTTAGCGTCGCTCGGTATTCTTACCTCCCCTTCCTTACCAACTGATGATATCTTACCTTCTTCGACGACCACGACTCCATTGTCTATGGGATCGGCCCCAGTTCCATCTATCAACATGGCCGCCTTCAGGGCAATAACCTTGGCATCCCCCTCAGGTCTCCTCTCCAAATAGAATGCCGCCAAGAGATCACCCCAGTCTTAGGCTTCCCTTTTTTTATTAAACTTGGAGAAGAGCAGAAAAGCAGCTTCATTATGAGAAAGCTAGCTATCCTCCCTTACAAGGAGAAAGACTGCCAACAATCCGAGAACGGGCAAGACGCCGAAGATGCGTATCACCCTCGGTATTGGCATTAGGGTGGCGAATATACCTGCCAGAAGAGATCCCAAGAACCTGCCTATGCTAAACATAGTTCCTAGGAAGGCCGTTCCTAACCC
>QMVU01000104.1 GCA_003661265.1 Thermoproteota archaeon
ACCAGTCACCTTGATAGTAGATGGGGCTTCAGGCTACGTAATGAGGGAGATAGGAGTGGATCTAGTTCTTGTGGGAGCGGACAGAATACTGAGGGACGGAACGGTTTTCAATAAAATAGGAACATATAATCTGGCGATAATAGCAAAGGAACACGGAGTTCCCTTCTATTCCGTAGCTCCAACATCCACTTTTGATCTAAAATCCAGTAGAGAGGACGTAATTATAGAGCAGAGAAATCCTGCTGAAATAACAGAGATAAAGGGGATCAGAATAGCCCCAAAAGGCATAAACGTGCTTAACCCTGCTTTTGACATGACTCCACCCGAGTACCTGTCTGGCATCCTCACCGAGAAAGGGATCTTAAGACCCCCCCTTAAAGACTCAATAGCAAAGCTGTTTGGCCTTTAACTTCATGGATCTAAAAAATTAGATCAGCATTTTCGTTTGAGGAAGTGCATCACAATGGCTGGACAGATCCTCTTCACCCCAGGAAGATCTCCTATTTCTTTGATTATCTTTGACATCTCATCGCTGTTTTTAGCCCAAATTTCAGCCATTATTGCGTGATCTCCAGTAGTGACGCATACAGACTTTGCATATGGTTTCTTGGCAATCTCCTGGGCGACAGCTAGCAAGTTTTCGGACTCAACATCTATGCCGGTGAGGGATATAACCTCATATCCCAAAGCCTTTGGATCGACCTTCGCTGTATAGCCAGAGAGCACACCCATCTTCTCTAATTTAGAAACTCTCTTCCTAACAGCAACATCGCTGATGTTAAGTTTAGAAGCTATCTCCGATAGGGGAATTCTAGCGTTTTCCATCAGCATTCTTATTATGATCAAATCCTTCTGATCGATCCTAGTCCTCATATGATCCCTTCTAATAACTACATTTCCTAACTAGTAAAATAACTTTTCCAGCTATAAGGTTGAATAAATAGAAATATTATGATGTGAATTCAAACCATACTTATTGAAAAGAAAACTAAATAAACGCTCTGCTTGAATCGCGAAGCACGCTTTCCCTTATAAGACGAACCTTAATATTCCCTTAAGCTCCACTAACGAGGCAATGATAGGTGCTCCAATAGGCTTTTGGGGAGGATTTTCTTTCGTCAGGAGAACTGACCTTAGTCCTATTTTTAGCGGTACCCTAACATCTGTGTCATAACAGTCCCCTACGAAGATAGCATCTTCTTTCCTCAATTTAAACAAGGATAACATGATCTCATAAGATCTAGGATTAACTTTATTCAAACCCAGGTCCTCACTATACAATCTAGCATTAATCATATCGATCAAACTAGTTGACGAAAGTTTGGCCTCCTGCCACCTTCTTATCCCATCGGAGAAGATGTATACCCTAATCCCTAAGTTTTTCAGCCACCTTAAGACTTCTTTTGCACCCTCATTAGGTCTCAGATGACTCAAGACGAGGGCCCAATATTCTTCCTCAAGTTGACTTGGGCTTATGTTAATCCTCATTCTTCTGATAACATCAGCGAAAACGGGTCTCTTTCGATATCTTTGCGGAGAATCAGGGTACTTCTTATATCTGGCCTGTTTTGACGAATTATACGTTCTTAGGAAGGCTTCTGGGTCCTCAACATACTTCCTTGCTAAGGCACTCAATGCAAGATCTCTTGCCTCGTTATAATTCACTAAAGTGTTATCCAGGTCGAAAATAACGGAGTCGACTCTTTCTAGATATTTATGCTCCCCACCTAGTTCAATAAAAGCAGACTCCACCTCAATTCTAGCTCTTTCAAGGGATCTTCCCACATAGAATAGGTGAGAGAAGCATGAACAGTCACTGCTGCCAAAGTAAGGTACTGGTTCCCCATCTATTAGGCCCGCAAGTTCGTGTTCCTCTTTCTTGCTTTCCGTTTCTCTATATATTGCGGTCATGGGGGAAAAGTGTGGGTTCATAACTAGGTAATCTATGTGCCATTTCACTCTCTTCTCCTTTTTAAAGTGCCTCTCAACCCTCTTCTCAAGATTAATCATGGCTGAACCTACGTAAGCATAATATCCCTCTTTGAATCCTATTTTGCCTAGAGAACCTACTTTTATCTCTACATCTGACGCGAGCTTACCTATTAAGCAGTAGACTCCTCTCAAGTTAATTCCTTCTAAAATCCTGGGGGTCTCACATTCATTACTTCAGGATTCACTAGTGTTGGTGGCTTCTTTCCTTCTTTGAAGGCTATCAGATTCTCTGCTACTATCTCAGCCATTCTAGATCTGGTCTCAAGACTCGCGCTGGCTATATGCGGGGTAACCACTACATTGTCTAACTCCAGAAGAGGATTATCTGGAGGCGTTGGTTCCTGATAAAATACATCAAGAGCGGCTCCAGCAATCCATCCCTCCTTCAACGCCCTTATCAAAGCCTTTTCATCCACAACCTTTCCTCTAGAAGTGTTTATCAGGTAAGCTGTCGGCTTCATAAGCTTTAATTCCCTCTCTCCGATCATATCCTTAGTCTCTGGTAGCAGAGGGACGTGAAGAGTGACAAAATCGGATTCCTTCAGGAGAGTATCTAGATCAACGTACTTTAACCCAAGTTCTTTCTCTAAATCCTCTCTCCTGACGACATCGTAGTATAGGATCCTCATGTTAAAGCCCTTTGCTCTACGAGCAACGGCAGAACCTATTCTGCCCAAACCTACGATGCCTAGAGTTGCTCCGTATAAGTCTGCGCCTAGGAAGTAGAGGGGATGCCAACCGACCTTCCATTTCCCACTTCTGATGTACTTATCAGCCTCAACAACCCTTCTGCTTACAGCCATCATAAGGGCCATTGTGAAATCAGCTACTGTCTCTGTAAGCACTCCTGGTGTGTTAGTAACATAAATCCCCCTCTCAGTTGCAGCCTTAACGTCTATGTTATCGTAGCCTACGGCATATTGGGAAATTATTTTGAGCCTCGGGGCTGCGTCCATAACCTCCGCATCTATTGGATCGGTGAGCAAGGACACTAAAGCGTCAACATCCTTAACTCTCTCTATTATCACATCTTTAGGTGGAGGGGCTTCTTCTGGCCATAGATCAACTTCAAATTGCTCAGCTATCTTGTTAAATCCTCTTTCTGGTATCTTTCTAGTCATAAAGAGTTTGGGCTTCATATATATCCCCCTAACATTGACGAAATATTCCCTAAAAAGTGATGACTTCTCATCCCCGGAGATTACCTGAAGACAAAGCCTTTCTCCGAGTACCAGAGATACAAATCTAACTCGGCTAAACTTGCATCACATAATCTGGCAATTTCTCTCAACTTGTCCTCTAAGAGAAGATATCTTTTCCTGGTTAGAACCCTTGGAATGTTTGAGATAACTCCGTGTTTTATCATCATCCTCAATACATGTCTGTCGATAATTGCAAGATCCTTCCTACCAATATTTCTCAAGAAATGACTGGCTTCTTTCATACCAAAGCCCCTTATCTCCTTCCTTAACCATTCTCTAGCCTCGAAATCGCGAAGCCTCGGCACTTTATTGTAAACACAATCCAACTTGCTTCTTGCTCCGACTATGAAAGCTGCCCTCGTATTGTAGAATCTATGTCCCATTAGCTTCAGATAGGAAGCGATCTTATCCTCTTTCCCAGAAAAAAGCAAACCAGATCTCTCAAGTCCTAAAGCAATCCTATACGCCCTAACAGCAGAAAAGTTGGCTGCCAGAAGACAAAACGCCATTTCCCTAAACCAAACACGTTTATCAGACCTTCCGATGAATTCAAACTCCCTTAACCTTCTTTCTACAGCTCTCCTCACCTTTATGTCCTCCTTAAGGTTCATGACAGTTTTTACAAGTCCGGCGAACTCCATCATCTCAACACTTGCCTTGCGTTACGATTAAGTATTGCTTTACACATTCGATATCAACGAAGGGAGCATCGTGATCAAAATGTCCGAGGAAGAGGATTTCCTTGAAGTTCTAAAAGAATTGCCTGGCGTAGGAAATGTGACAGCTAAGAAGCTCATTGAGGCAGGTTACGTCACGCTTGAGTCCATAGCTCTGAGCACCCCTGCTGAGTTAGTGGTTAATGCTGGTGTAAGTGAATCTACCGCAAAGAAGGTGATAAACTCCGCCAGACAGAAGTTGAATATCGAGGTAACAACGGCCTATGAGTACTATCTGAAGAAAAAAGAAACTCTGAGAATAACTACGGGATCTAAGAATTTAGATGATCTGCTTGGTGGGGGAATTGAGACTCAAGCAATCACCGAGATCTATGGCCCATATGGTTCAGGCAAAACTCAACTGGCCCATCAACTTGCCGTCACGGTTCAGCTTCCAGTTGAAAGAGGGGGCATAGAGAGAGGATGTCTATTCATAGACACAGAGGGAACCTTCAGACCGGAGAGGATAACGCAGATAGCCGAGGCCTTTGAATTAGATCCAAGCGAGGTGTTAAAGCACATACTCTACGCTAGAGCCTACACGAGCGACCACCAGATCTTAGTCACGGCGAAGGCTGAGAAAATGCTGAAGAAGGAGAACATAGGTCTTATAGTGGTAGACTCCCTCATAAGCCACTTCAGGGGAGAATATACTGGAAGGGAAACTTTGGCAGAAAGGCAGCAGAAGCTAAACAAGTACATTCACATGCTTCTGAAGTATGCAACTGGTTACAACCTAGCTGTCCTTGTGACAAACCAAGTAATGGCCGATCCAAGCACGTTCTTCGGAGATCCAACTAGACCAGCTGGCGGGCACGTAATAGGCCACGGTGTCACGACCAGACTATACATAAGGAGGGGAAAGGAAGGGAGAAGGGTCATAAAACTAACGAAGAGCCCCTATCTACCGGAAGGGGCTGTAGAAGTATTGATAACTGACAAAGGAATTGTTGACGTCTAAAGGGTGAGAAACTCTGTCGCTGAATGACTGGATAGAAGTTGATGGAAG
>QMVU01000105.1 GCA_003661265.1 Thermoproteota archaeon
ACCTGAGATGAATCGATTCCGAATATGAAATGCCATGAGAAGTTTCCCTCATGCATTGGAGTGTATGGGAGGTAGTCCAGGACTATCAGGTCTGCGTAGGCCCCTTTCGCAAGCTTTCCTAGAGGTCTAGGGTAGTACTTTGATGCTAGCTCCCTGTTGTTCTTGAACAACATTTCAAGGACCCTGTCCGCTCCCATGACCCTGGGATCCGATGTGTGAAGCTTGTGGAGCACAAAAGTCACCTTAGCTTCTCTGAACATGTCCATCGTAAAGCCATCAGTTCCGAGGGCTGGCTTTATCCCTAGGTCGATCATTCTAACTATAGGAGCGACTCCAACAGCATTATTCATGTTCGACTCCGGGTTATGCACAACATTCGTTTTTGTCTCCTTGAGGATCCTCATTTCCCTCTCAGTAACGTGGACGCAGTGAGCTGCTATCGTCTTCTCCCCAAGGATGCCGTGATCCCAAAGCCTTTCTACTACCCTCTTTCCAGACTTCGAGAGGCAGTCAAAGACGTCCTCAACGCCCTCGGCGACGTGGATGTGGAAACCTGTGTCCAACTCCTTTGCCGCTTCGACGCAAGCCTCCAGGGTCTCGTCCGAGAGCGTTAGTTGGGCGTGGAGTCCGAAACTCCCAGTTATGAACTCATCTTCCTTGTGATTCTTGATGAAATTCACGTTCTCTTGTATTCCCTCCTTTGCCCTTTCTGGTCCATCCCTATCGGAGACCTCGTACGCTATATTGGCCCTCACTCCCACCTCTCTATATGCCTTCTCAAGCATCTCCAAGCTTCCTTTTATCGCAAAGGGGCTTGCGTGATGATCCATCATGAAGGTGGTCCCGTGCCTTATCGCCTCGATAGCTGTGACCAGCCCGCTGTAGTAAACATCCTCTAACGTCAGTTTCTTGTCCAGTCTCCACCAGATCCTCTCCAATATCTCCCCAAACCTTGTTGGAGGCTCGACCTTAAGAGGCATCCCCCTAGCAAACGCCCCGTAAGCATGGCAGTGGGCACACATCAGGCCCGGCATTATCAGAGACTTTGGGTAATCGAGGACATCCTCTCCGGGGTTCTCCGATATTATCCTCTCCCTCTTACCGACATCCCTTATTAGAGGTCCTTCTATGAGAACCGCTCCATCCTTTATCAGCCCAACATTCTCATCTAATGTAAGAACCCACCTTCCAGCGATTATCAACTAAGGCACCGAGGAATTCACCCTTAACACCATATAAATGAGGGGCTCACTTCCTCTTAACCAAGAACTCGCAGAACTTGTCTCCTCAGCCAAGAAATCAGCCTGTTACGCTAAAATCTGATCGGGACAACCTGGTACTCCTCCTTAGATCTCCTGAACCTGTCCTCAGATAGCAAGGAGGCTAGCTCCACTGGAGGGGCTATGAGAAACCTACAGCTCCTCTTTCCTGCCCTACACCATATTTCTCCGGAATCCAGGTTCATTCAAGGGTTTCCTCCATCCAGCCAGCGCTGTAAGCTGCTAAAAACTCGCAAAGAGGTGGTTTAATCTTCCCTAAGCTTCTCTTAGAGAATTCCTCGCAAAAACGCTGTCAGGGCATTCCTAAAGACATACGAACCTGTCTGGCTTCATTTCCATCCAGAGTATCTCTACAGGGCCTATTCCTGTTGCTGCGAAAACTAAAGGTCCGTGAGTTAGCTTCTCTAGCGAGTTTCTGAGCTCGTACCTCTTGAAAAGATCTTAGCGGTTTCCCTCCTTATCACCTTACCGAACTTATAGGACATCTGCCTCGCTGCCAGCTCTCCAGCCGTTTCAGCTATGTAGTTTATCGTGTTCACCACTGAAGTTGCTGGAATGAGGAGCAAATTACTTCCATCCATAAAAATCCTGCTCCTTTCTGGGAGGAATTTTACCCTTGTTATCGCGGATTTGACGTTATCTTGGGCCTTTTTGAGCGTTAAAGTGTCAACTTTCATCTTTCAACACCCTCTGAGGAGAACTTGCTGATCTCATAGAAAACCATGCCCAGCTTGGCCCTTGACGAGCAGATAGCCGCGATTAGAGCATCTTCCCCGAAAGGGGATAGAACTATGAATCCTCCGGATCTAGAGACTAAGACCCTCTCTAATTTGCCTCTCCTCAGTTCTTCTGTTATCCTCTCCTATGCTCATAAGGGCTGAGGACATGGCAGCCATCTTATCCTCCGTGCTAGATGGGAGGGTAGATGCCATTATTAGACCATCCATGCTTATGATGGCCGCCGCTTCTACGCCAGGAACTCAATTCACAAAAATCGGACAGCTTCCTATCCAATTCTCCTAAGGCGTAAGTGATCAAATTCCCTTCCGGGAAGAGTAGAGAGGAAAAATTAAACTTTAAGTTAAAATCGTGAATCTTTAGCTTGTTACCACCGTCATCGAGCCTTAACTCAATAAGAAACTCAATAAGACCTTGAAGATCCTAATACCTCGCCTGTGGGCTGGTCTAGGGAACTCCCCCAGTTTTGAGCCGTGAACTCCGTCGAAAGGCAATGGCTATAAAGGAAGATAGGGGCTTTCTCCCGACCTTGTAGGGTGGAACTTGTGTGGGTTCTTGAGCGCAGAGGCCCTCTTCCAAAACAGGGAGGAGATCTCCTCTAAACCTTTATTTAAATCTGTCCCTTTAAAGTCATCCTGAGCAAGCTATTATGGTGTTTAAGGATGCCAAATTCCGATGAAGAAATGGAACTAAGAGGTGATGAAGGAGGAAGGCCCATAGTTGAGATGAAGGGAATCGTAAAGAAGTTTCCTGGAGTTGTCGCCAACGATCACATTGATTTCGAGGTTAGGGAGGGGGAGATACACGCCCTGCTTGGGGAAAACGGGGCAGGGAAGACGACTCTGATGAACATCCTTTACGGGATATACCAGCCAGATGAAGGGGAGATCTACATAAGGGGGAGGAAAGTCGAGATAAGGAGCCCGAGGGATGCGATGAGGCTGGGAATAGGGATGGTCCACCAGCACTTCATGTTGGTGGAGAAGCATACGGTCGCAGAGAACATAGCTCTCGGTTTTGCTTCGAAGTTCTTCTTCCCTACGGAAGAGGTGGCGCTCAAGATAAGGGAGTTCTCCGAGAAGTATGGGCTTACAGTTGATCCTGATGCCTACATATGGCAGCTCTCCGCAGGGGAGCAACAGAGGGTGGAGATAATTAAGGCCCTCTACAGGGGAGCCGACATCCTGATCTTAGACGAGCCTACTTCCGTTCTTACGCCGAGAGAGATAAACGAACTCTTCTCGATTCTTAAGAGGATGAAGGATGAGGGAAAAGCGATAATATTCATAACGCACAAGCTGGACGAGGTATTCGCGATAAGCGACAGGGTCACCGTGCTCAGGAAGGGGAAGGTTATAGGGAAGCTGAGGACTTCGGAGACCAATAAGAGGGAACTTGCGAGGCTCATGGTTGGAAGGGAAGTCCTCTTCAGGCTAAAGAGAATGGAGGTTAGGAAGGGGAATGTTGTCCTCGAGGTCATAGACCTTCATGCCCTCGACGACAGAGGGCTCCCGGCTCTTAAGGGGGTCTCATTCAGCATAAGGGAGGGTGAGATACTAGGACTAGCAGGAGTAGCCGGAAACGGTCAGAAAGAGCTTGTGGAAGTCCTAACTGGTCTCAGGAAGGCGGAAAAGGGAAGGGTTCTGATAAGGGGAATAGACGTCACTAACGCCTCTCCTAGGGAGATAGCTGAGCTTGGAGTAGCCCATATACCCGAGGAGAGGCTTAAGCACGGACTCGTACCCAACATGAGCGTCGCCGAGAACCTGATCCTGAAGCGATACTACAAGCCCCCTTACTGCGAGAAGTTCTTCATAGACAGGAGGAAGGTCATAGAAGACGCGAATAAGCTCATAGAGGAGTTTAACATAGTTACCCCAAGTCCCCTGACTCCTGCAAAGCTTCTCTCAGGGGGAAATATTCAGAGACTCATCCTGGCAAGGGAGCTCGCCTTCAGTCCCTCTCTGATAATAGCTGCCCATCCAACTTACGGGCTTGACGTCGGAGCAACGGAGTATATAAGGAAGATCCTCCTGAACGAAAGAGAGAGGGGGTCTGCCATCCTCCTTGTCTCAGAGGATCTTGAGGAGATAATGGAGCTGAGCGACAGGGTAGCTGTCATGTTTGAGGGGGAGATCATGGGCATCCTCCCTGTTGAGAAGGCAAATCTGGAGGACATAGGTCTCATGATGGCGGGGGCTAAGAGGATGGGGGTGGTCGCGTGAGGATAGTTATCACAAGAAGGGAGGCCCCTCCCAGGTGGTTTGAGATCAGCATAAGGTTCGTCTCGATCCTAATAGCCCTCCTTGTCATGGCCGTTGCGTTCTGGGCTTATGGCGTTAATCCCCTTGTTGCCTACAAGAAACTCCTTTGGGATTCCTTTACGACGAAGCACGGTTTTTCTGAGACCGTGGTCACCATGATACCCCTTCTCCTAAGTGGGATAGGGCTTTCTATAGCCTTTAAGGCCCAATTTTGGAACATAGGAGCTGAAGGGCAGCTTTTGCTGGGGGCAATAGCCGCAACAGGTGTTGCCCTAAGATTTCCGGACACCCCCGCTTACCTGATGATTCCTCTGATGTTCTTCGTCGGATTCTTGGCCGGTGCCGCATGGGGATTAATTCCGGCCTTTCTCAGGGCCAGGCTACAGGTTAACGAGGTTATCTCCACCCTTATGATGAATTACATCGCTGACAGACTTCTCCTCTACCTCGTCTCAGGTCCCTGGAGCGTTGCCGAAGTCATAGGACAGGTAGCTTACGCCGGCTTTTACCAGACGAACTTGCTCCCGGAGCACCTATGGCTCCCGGTCTTGGGTGGAACCAGGATACACTGGCCGACCCTTCTCATAGCCTTCGTAAGCTTAATAGGGGCCTACCTGATCATGACTAAGAC
>QMVU01000106.1 GCA_003661265.1 Thermoproteota archaeon
AGGATAACCTATACCGGCATAGCAAAGAAATTGGGAATGAGTCCAGCAGGAGTAATGAAGAAGGTCAGAAAACTAGAGGAATTCGGGATAATCAAAGGCTATACGGCCATAGTGGACCATGCCAAGCTCAGAAAGCCCTACAAGTACATAATCATGATAAAAACAGAGCCAGGAAAGCACCTTGCGGTGGCTAAATCGATACAGGAGAGGATGAGGGAAAGCATCTTGGAGGTCCACACGATAACTGGGCCCTACGACGTGATAGTGAAGCTTCTTGCTGGGAATAGCGAGGAACTAAATGAACTTCTGAAGAAACTCCACAGCATAGAAGGTGTAAGGGAGACTAATACCTCTTTAATACTCGAGACGATCCAGGAGAGGATATCCATCGTCCCTGAGGACATCCGCCTTCCGATCATAACGAAGGGATTAAAAGAAGGTTGATCACACGGTAACCCACTCCCTCGTCAGCGGGGCTGCCTTTATACCAAGTTTCATCCTTAAGTAAGATGTGAAATCGTTTGAAAAGCCGAAAACTGTGTAAACCTCCTTTGCCTTCGATCTCCTTACGATCTCCAGGAGACCATCAAAATCTGCGTGGGAGCTCAGGGGAAATGCCCTATGAACCCTTCTAGGCCTCAAAATTAAGGCCCAACCAGTTGCTATTGCGGTCTTTCCCCTCTCAACCAGTACGTTTGATGAAGGTCCCTTTACGACAGCTACCATGGGATGCAAGGCTTGAATTCTTTCGTAACTAAGTCTAAATGTCGGTTGGCATATATCGCTCATTCTGGCGACTTCATCTGTGACTAAAACCTTCAATTTAGTTGTCTTATTGAGAAGAGCTATGATTTCTTGGGCCTTTCCAAGAGGATATACGGAGAAAATTGGTATAGAGCCCTCAGAGACAACTGAGAGGGCCCACTCAACTATTTTCGCCCTGACGAAATTTTGGTTCGGGAACCTGAACTTTGGGCTCCCATAAGTCGTCTCTATTATCAGGACATCCGCTTCCGGGACATCGGCTGGGCCCTCTACAGCCAACCCTCCCCTCGGATTAACGTCTCCAGTATAAAGCACCCTACGTCCACCTTTCTCAAGCAGGAACATGGCAGAACCAGGGACGTGTCCTGCAACGAAGGGAGTTATCCTCATCTGCCCGACTTCTATCTCCTTTCCAAAATCTAAGGCCACAACAAGCTCTTTTGGAGCCCGATAAACCGATTTTAACGCTCTTCCCGTGATAGATGTGGCTATTAGCTTGGATTTCGATCTCCTCACGTCTCTAGGGACGTGATCTGAGTGCGCATGGGTGATAAGGATCGGAACGTCCTCAACAGTTCTTTTAGCGTCCATGAGAACTCTAGATCCATTGGAAACCTCTATTCCGTTGTTCCACCTGATCTTCATGCCTATGATCCTCTTCATCTCAATCTTTTTATTCCTTCCCTTTTAGCCTCCAGCATGGGGAACGTTATGTCAAGGAGGAGAAGGAGAAGGGAATTTATGCCGATGTCCACGGCTGGTATCTTATCCTTCACCCAGGAGACTGCTGAGGGTTTGAAAGTGCCCAAATGGTTCCCATTAGCCCTCTCAATATCCTTCGCAGTAGCTGTGTTGATTCTACACTTCACCATGGCCTGAGGTGAGCCCTTGCTCATATCCGAGGCTGAGAGGATAATCAAAGATACCTATGAAAGGCGAGATAAGAAAAGAGGGATCCCTTTAACCGTCCTTCACCTCGTCGAGGAGGTCGGAGAACTAGCTAGATCCTTGAGGAAAAATGATAGGGATCAAATAGCCAGGGAACTTGCGGATGTCTTTGCCTGGCTTCTGAGCGTGGCATATCTCTTGGAAATAGATCTAGAGAGGGAATTCGTTAAATATTATGGGAATGGCTGCCCTAAGTGCGGGAGTATACCCTGCAAGTGTCCCCCCTTGGAGGGATAGGCTGATATGCAATTTCTCAAGTTCTCCCTCGATGAGACAATCCCTACAGCCATTAAGTTAGCTACTATGGTGAAGAAAAGCGGCTTTGTCCCCGACATCATAGTGGCCATCAGCAGAGGGGGACTTGTTCTAGGAAGGCTTCTGAGCGACCTCCTTAGCGTAAGCGACCTGAGGATAATCAGAATAAGGAGGTACAAGGGGGTGGGAGAGGCGGGAGAACTGAGAATAGACATACCTATTTTGGGGAAGCTCGACGGAAAAAAGGTCTTAATAGTTGATGATGTGGCTGATATGGGAGATACCTTGTTAGCTGCGATAAAACACATAGAACAGCGAGGAGCTGAGGAAATTAAGACCCTGACCATCCATTATAAACCTTGGTGCAAGGTGACGCCAGACTTTTTCATCCAAAAGACTGAAAGCTGGGTAGTGTACTGGTGGGAATATGCTGAAACAGCAAGATCCCTCTTCAAAAAGATGTTGGAAAAAGATGCTAACAGGGAAAGCGTGCTCCGTAAGCTGGAGAAGGATGCAGGCATACCTAGAGAGGTGATTAAATGGCTGGGACTAAGGTGAGCACCCACAAGGTCTTCCAAAGCGTTATGGAGATAGCCCAGAGGAGGGGATTCTTCTGGCCTGCAGCCAGGGACCTGTACTCCGAAGCCCCAGCTGGCTTCTGGATATACGGCCCCCTCGGGATTAAGATGAAGAACAAGATAGTTCAGGCTTGGAGGAACTGGATCCTAAAACCAGAAGGAGCTTACGAGATAGAGACACCTTCTCTCCTCCCATTAGCTATATTCAAGGCCTCAGGTCACCTCGAACACTTCTTCGACAAGTTAGTTGAGTGCAACCAGTGCCACACCAGATGGAGAGCCGATGAACTTCTAGAGGACAAGCTGAACGTGCGTGGAATTGAGGGGGCCTCTGAGGAGGAGTTAAAGGAGCTTCTCATTAAGCACGAGGTCAGGTGTCCCAAGTGCGGTGCCTTTAACTGGTCAGATGTCCGCAGGTTCAACCTGATGTTCCTAACAGCTACTGGGGCTGAAGCAGATGAGCCAAACATGGGTCTAAGACCAGAGACCACCCAGGGAAGTGCCGTCGAGTTCAGGAGATGTTACATGGTGATGCGGGGGAAGCTTCCCTTCATCATGGCCCAGCTAGGTCACGTCTTCAGAAACGAGATCAGCCCGAGAAGGGGCCTAATAAGGATGAGGGAGTTCCAGCAGCTCGAGGTTCACATCTTCTTCGACCCAGAGAACATTTCTCCCTACGACAAGAAGCTTGAGCCCTACTTAGGGTATAAACTCAGGTTCTTGAAGCTGGAGGATGCTGATAGCGGAAAAATAAGGGAGATACCAGCGAAAGAAGCTCTTGAGAGCGGATACACAATAAACGAACTGATTACGTATTGGTTAGTGCTATACCAGAGGTTCTTCAACGAGGTGCTCGGTTTCCCGCTTGAAAGGCTTAGGTACAGGGAACTAGGGCCTGACGAGAGGGCTCACTATGCATCTGCCCACTGGGACTTGGAGGTCTACTCTGAGGAGATGGGTTGGGTTGAGCTAGTCAACAACGCTTACAGAACTGATTATGACCTGAAGGGACACTCAAGGGAGAGCGGAGTTGACTTAACCGTTCAGACAGATGGTAAAAAGGTCCTTCCACACCTCTACGAGCCCTCAATAGGCCTGGACAGGACGATATTCTTCGAACTCCTCATTTCTTACAGGAAGGATGAGAGGGTTTGGATGAAGTTGCCGAGGAATCTGGCTCCATATGATGCAGCTGTATTTCCCCTCTTATCTAAAGAAGATCTGATAGGGAAGGCTAGAGAGGTAGAAGCTCTCCTTTCCAAGGACTTTGAGGTTTTCTACGATGAAAAAGGATCTATAGGTAGGAGATACAGGAGGATGGATGAGATAGGTACTCCAGCGTGCATCACCATCGACTACCAGACGTTAGAAGACGATACCGTGACCTTAAGAGATAGGGATACCATGTTGCAGGTAAGAGTTGGTATAGAAGAGCTGCCAAAGAGGCTTAAGGAGTTCCTCTCCGGCAGGAGATTGGAGGAGATAGGGGAACCACTCAATCAAAATCAATAGGCAGCGGGGAAATGCTGAATGATCATCATCACGCACAAGGATGTAGATGGAATTGCTAGCGGAGCCATAGTCCTGAGAATAGTGGGAGATGCGAGGGTTAAGTTCGCCAGTCCGAGATCCATAGCGAAGGTGCTTTCCAGGATTCCGGAGGATTCCGGAGAAATTTACATACTGGACATAGCTGTGAATTCCTCCACCCTTCACGAGATCGCTAGGGAGCTTTCGAGACTCAAGAGGAGTGGTAGGAGGATAACGTGGATAGACCACCATCCCTGGCCGGAAGAGGCTGTCAAGACCTTGCAGAGGTACGTGGACAGGCTTGTTGTCGAACCGAGTCCCAGCGCTGCCAGCTTAGTTAAGAAGGTGTTTTCCGCAAACGACGAGGTTTGCGAGATGATAGCGAAGATAGGAGATGACGCTGACACCGGAAGGTACGAGATGGAGCTTTCAAACCAATACTATTGGGTCATTAGGGAGCCCGGAAGACGTCTTTATCTGCTCAAAGCCTTAGCAGCTGGCAATTTTGAGGATGAAAGGGTAAAGAGGTGGGCCAAGGAGCAAAAACAAAGGGACAGAAGCTTACTGGAAAGGATAATGAGGGAGGCCGTCGAGGTTAGGCTAACGAAATCGGGAAAGAAATACGCTCTGATCGATCTAAGACCGAAGGGGGGACCTGGTACTGCAATAGCGAGGATTTTAGCGAGAAGAGATGAGATAGACTTCTCTCTCGTTTTTTACTCCTGTGATGGAGGCTTTGGTTTGTATAGGGGAAGAGGAAATGTAAAACTGAAGGAGATATGCGAAAAGTAT
>QMVU01000107.1 GCA_003661265.1 Thermoproteota archaeon
AACAGGAGTAAGGGCCGTAATAGGTAAGGGAGGAATGGGAGATAAAACTGCTGAGGCCATGAAAAGGTTTGGAGCCTTTTACGCGACCTTCCCTGGAGGAGCTTCCGTACTAGCAATTAAGGCGGTAAGAAGGGTGAAGGACGTTTTCTGGCTAGATCTCGGAACACCTGAGGCTATGTGGGTCCTAGAAGTCGAGAATTTCGGGCCCCTGCTCGTTGCTATAGACTCCTGTGGGGAGAACATACACAAAAAGATTTCTTCGAGAGCTGAGGAGAGGTTAAAGGAGATCTTAAGCAAGATATAGCTTCTGAATCGCATCCATGTGCTTGAAACGACTACTAGTTGCTAGCTTCCGAGAGCTCTTTCACCCTTAGAAGAAGGCTCAGCCCCTTACTTAGCATGATCGAGGCGGCCGCCAAGGCCAATGTCAGGGGGAGTACTCTTGCCACAGAGCCTATGAAGTTCGCCAGGGAGTTGCCTACGGACGGGCTTTCCTCCCCTATCTCCCTAATGAATAGGATCAGAGATATGACGAAGAGCGTTGAGAGTAAACCCAGTCCGAGGATCACCAGGGATATTGCCACCCTGTAAATCGTCCTTTCGAATCCCTCTTGTTCCATCGGTATCCCGCCCATCATGCTGGATGATCTCAAAATATAACCTTGGACGATTAGGATAGGGCCTTTTTAACCGAATCGACTACTTTTGAGACCTCTTCGTCCGAGAGATTGTGGTGAACTGGGATGTAAAAGAGCTCGTCTGTTAGCCTCTCGGCAATGGGTAGTGAAACTTCGCTGTAAGATATTGCCGGAAAAATTTTAGCCAAGAAGTTCCTCCTTTCATCGCCCAATCTCCCTATGATCGGCTGTTTATGTAGAGGCATTGGGTAAGTAGGTCTAGCGTCAACGCCCAGCTTCCTTAACTTTTCCAGCAGGGGCCCTCTCTTACTTCCCTCAGTTCTTATAGCGTAGAGGTGCCACGAGTGCTTTGCCCAGGGCTCTTCTATCGGAAGAACAAGATCTTCCAGATCTGATAACTCCTCAGAGTATCTTCTGGCTATTTTTCTGCGTCTTTCGTTGTTAGCATCTAATTTCTTGAGTTGAACAAGTCCTATAGCTGCCTGGAATTCCGTCATCCTCATGTTATAGCCGAGGTATTCGTGGACGTACCTAGAGGTCTGTCCATGATGCCTTAGGAGGGAGACCATCTCAGCAATTTCCTCTGAGTTGGTGGTGACAATGCCTCCCTCACCCGTTGTCATGTTTTTAGTAGCGTAAAAGCTGAAGGCTGCGGCATCCGCCAGAGAGCCAGTTTTCTTTCCCTTGTACTCTGCACCATGCGCCTGCGCTGCATCCTCAAGCACTGGAATGCTCTCCTCCTTAGCTACCTCCAGTATAGGATCCATGTCCGCTGGATGACCATGTAGATGAACCACCATTATCGCCTTTGTTTTTGGGGTGATCGCTTTCCTCACCTTCTCAGGATCCATGTTATACGTCCTTTCCTCAACATCTACAAAAACAGGCTTCGCTCCTACCAAAAGTATCGAGCTTGCGCTTGCGAAGAAGCTTAGGGGGCTCGTTATAACCTCGTCTCCCGGTCTCACTCCCATCGCTATTAGGGCCAGCTGGAGGGCGGCTGTTCCATTTGAGACGGCAACTGCGTATCTTGTGCCGACATATTCGGCGAATTTCTCCTCAAATTCCTTTACCTTTGGGCCCTGAGCGAGTTGTCCGCTCTGAAGCACTTCCCTGACCGCATTTATCTCCTCCTCGCCCAAGACGGGCCTTGCTATAGGGATCATACCTTCTCAGGGGATTCAACCCGGGTTAATAAAAAGGGTCATCGAGGGGGTTTGTAGATCGCAACACGCCTAAGGCTTTATTATGTTAGGAGCTTAAGCTGGTGGGTGAATGAATGGCTGCAAAGATCCTGCCTGGGCTCCTAGCCTCCGTGAAGGAGGTTATTTTCATAAGGCTGGAGGATGGAGACGAGGTTATCACCAAGCTGAAGGAAGTTGCAAGAAGAAGGAACATCAGAGGAGCCATTGTAATGGGAATTGGTGGAATAAGAAGGGCGAAGGTAGGGATATTTTCCCCAGAGAAAGGGAAATACGAGCCAGAGGAAGTTGAAGGTTTCTCCGAATTGGCATCCCTTCAAGGGAACATCTCAATACTGCCCAACGGTGAGCCAATTCCGCACTTGCACGTAGTCCTCGGAACTAAGAAGGGGGTTATTGCTGGACATCTTCTAGAGGCACAAGTTCAAGTAACTGCCGAGATATTCCTGATCACGACCTCAAAGACCCTTTCCAGGGAAATAGAGAGCCGTTACGGATTAAAACTCATCAAGGACTCTAATGAATGAACATCTCCTCCTTAACTTTTTCAAGGAGTGAGATCAGCTCATTCAGCTTTTTCACAGCCTGCTCGGCCTGTTCCCTCAATTGGCTAGGATCTTCCTTCAAAAAGCTGAATATGCTCAAATCCAACTTTATTGGGGTTATTGAAATGGCTTTTTCTGCCTCTAAGGCGTATACATCCGTGTCAGGTCCTTCAGTAGCGAGATCCTTGAAGGTGCTGGCTATCCAGTAGTATGGTCTCCCCCTCGGGTCTAGTCTCTCAAGGACGTAATTCGTGAACTTCGTCCACCCTAACCTAGTCAGCTTTATTGGCGTCTTTTCTGTGACTCTGTAGGGGAAGTTCACGTTAAGAAGGTGAATTCCTGGGAGATCATTTTTAATTAGCCAATCCGCTATCTTAACAGCTATCTTCGCATGAGGCTTGAAGTGATCTATTTCCAACTCGAATTCCCCTATTGGTATTTCTGTAGAGAAAGCTGCGGCCTTTGCTCCATTTAACACTCCCTGTAGGGCACCAGCTATCGTTCCACTTGTGAAGAGATTGTCTATCGTGGTGTTATCCCCCTTGTTTATCCCTGAGATAACTAAATCGGGTTTTGAACCTATTATGAGGTCTATTGCAACCACAACACAATCTCCAGGAGTTCCGTTTGTTAGGTAAAGGATCCCCTTCTCCCCGTCAACCTCAATAACCCTTTTGTAAAGCCTGAGAGGTTTGTGAAGCGTCAATCCCTTTCCAGCTGCACTCATCTCATGCTCTGGCGTTATAGTGTAAACTTCTCCGATCTTAGATCTCATCAGCTCCTTCCAGAATGCTAAGAAAGGCGGGCTGTTTGGCCCGTCGTCGTTAAGGAGAAGTATCTTGGCCAATTCCTCTCACTCTATGACCTTTAGGATCTCCTCAGCAAAAATATCTTCCGGTATAAGCCCTATCAGGTCATCCTTTTTCGGAACCCACTCCCCATTCTCCTTAACGAAAATCACGGTATGAGGAACAGCAGAGACGTTAAACTTGGTGGCAAGTTCGATGTTCTCCTGAGCCTCTATGCATTCAGCTGAGAAATAGCCCTTGGCCTCTATTGCGAACTTGTTTGCGTTGAGAACCTGCTGCGGGCAGTAAGGACAGGATGGTGTTACGAAGACCGATGCCTTAACCTCAATTCCCTTCTCCATGATTTCCTTGGCGACCTCCTTTGCCTTTGATCCAAGGCTGCTCTCACCCTTGGATACAGCAACTATCGTCTCGATGAAGGACATCGCCTCGTATCCAGCAGGACTTCCGGTGCACCTTATCTTATACCCCTTCTCAGGTGAGATCAGGATCGTTGGGGTGCTTATTATCTCATATTTTTCGATAAGCTCAGTCCTTTCTAGCACGTTAAAGACGGAAGTTCTTATCTTGTCCGACAGTTCCTCGAGCTCAGTTAACAGCCTTTCGCACCAGTCCTCGTATTTCTCATTTCCAAGTCCCTTGAATAAGATCAGGTGCACTTCGTCCTCGAGGTTGTTTCGAAACTTCTTCTCCAGTGCACTTCTAAGCTTTTCATTCAAGATTCTTTTCCCGTTGACCATTGGGGTGCACCTAAATGGGGATTCAATTGAGCTATTTAAACGCTCTCGGTGTGGACATTCGTCCACATCAAGCCAGAATGGCGGACATGAAGTTTTTTAGAATTTGAGAGCTTGGCCATGTATGTCCATAATAAGAGCTCTTACTTACCACATCCCTCCATGCAAAGGTGAGAGCTTCGATTACTTAATTAAACAGATGGAGACCGGTTCGGAGAAGCTTGAAATTGTTAAGAAGCAATGCAGGACTAAAATATGGACTAAGAGGGTTGTTTTTCCTCCCCTATACTTCAAGACAGAAGATCTTCCAAAAATATCAAAGCTTGTCGAGGAAGCCATGGAGACTTGCGGTATCGATTATGCCGTCATACCATTAGGGAGGAGAGATCCCAAGGATGTCGCCAGATCCCTACCAACCTCCCTCTCAGAGACGTCTAAAGTCTTTTACAACATCAAGGTAGCTGACATCAACGAGGACCCCGAAGATCTTATACCAGTAGCAGAGCTCATCAGGAAGATCTCTGAGAGGGCAGGTCCTGAGGCTTGCATAAGATTTGCAATAGCATACGGAGGCCCTCCTGAGACCCCCTATTTCCCGGCATCTACTTCGACGAGAAGAGGGATCTCCGCCTGTCTTAGGTATGCAGGAGACCTTCTTGAGAAGATAACTTCCTCAAAGGAGGATTTAGATCGTATTATGTTTTCCCTAGTGCGACCGGCGACCCAGGAAATCGAATTGGCGTGCTCTAAGCAGGGATTTGAGTTCATAGGCATGGACGCATCTCTCTCACCTTGGATGGAGGAGAGCGTTGCCAAGGTCATAGAGGCCCTTTCTGGAACCACATTTGGCATGCCAGGAACTTTTAACGCGATTCACAAGCTCAATTCATCGATTTCTAGGCTATCCGAAC
>QMVU01000108.1 GCA_003661265.1 Thermoproteota archaeon
CAGGTTTTTAACGAATACATTCTTCATGTAATCTATTGGAGGTGCAAACTTCACGTCTGTACCTCCTCTGAGTTCAATTATCGACTCCTTACCGGCAAATAAAGCAACTGGCAGGACAGCTTGTATTATGAGAGATATGCTTCCAGCGGTTCCAACGTCAAACACGAATTTCCCTCCTTTCCTTTTCTTTGGCTCAAAATATACTCTTGTAGATCCTACATTCAGCCCCTCGCATTTAGCTTCCGTCATTTCAGCCAGTATTTTGGCGGCAGTCAAGTGCTGGGGTCTCAATCCAGGATTGCTCCTCTTCGCTCTTATGTTGTAAATTTCAATGGGTTTCAAGGTAACAGATGACAAGGCAAGAGCGTATCTGAAAATCGATCCCCCTCCTTCCCCATAGCTTCCATCTATTACGATAGGCTTCATAATTCTCAATAAATCCTGATCGATTCACTTTAAATATGATTTCTTGGATTCCCTTGAGGAAGGTACCTTGAAAGGAGACATCATCGCTAGGGCTGTTATAATTGGGGTTAACGATTACTACGTAGGTCTTGCCTATATTGGAGATTCGCTTCTCTGTAATACGATTCCGCTGAAGACGAGGAAGTTTGCACTCTCCGATCTCCATGAGACGTGCTTAAAGAGCAGGGGAAGAATTGTTCTGCGCCTCGACTACGACATTAACCAACAAGATCTTGAGATCTCTAATCTTCTGGTTGATCTTTTTGAAGGTAAGGTTTCTCCTCGAAAAAACATTAGACTTTATCCTGTCTCCGGAAAGAGAGGTCTGCTCCTTGAAACCCTTAAGAACATCCCCAGAGGAAAGGTAACGACATATAGGGCCCTTGGAACCCTCCTTAAAATGCATCCTAGGACCGTCGGAGGGTATATTGCCTCAAACCCATTTCCCCTCATAATTCCTTGTCACAGGGTGATAAAGAGCGATTTGAGTTTAGGAGGCTATTCCTATGGTCAATTGATAAAGGGTAACCTCCTGCTGAGGGAAGGTGTTGACATAGACATAGAAACCGGTAAGATCTCACCATCAGATGTTTTAGGGTATAAAGATCTGTTAAAAATAATCCCCCTTCGAGTTTTAGTATAGGAGGGGTTGTTTTGGAGGAGATTGGAAGGCCTGTGTTTGGAGAGGACTTTGGAACAGCTTTCTACAAGTTTGGTCCTATTTGGATAGGTAAAGTCCCTGATATGATTGAGAATAGGGCCTATTTCCCCAAGATATCAAAAGCTGTTGAGAGAATAAGAGGCTATGTTGCTAAGGAAGTAGTGGTTGGTCCTGAGGTCACAGAATATTTAGAGTCGAAGGCTGACCTAAGCAGGCTTGTCTACCCCATGAGAAACGGGGTCATAGAGAGGGGAGATGAGAGGGGTTGGCGGGCGGCTAAAGAACTCCTTAGGTACTCTCTCCTCAAATATGTGCCAGAAAGACCTGGTAACTTTGATGGCTTCTATGCCGTCACTGCCCTAGCAGCTCAGGCTCCTACTTACATGTATGAGAAATTTTTCCAGCTCCATGAGGAGATAAATCAGGAAGAGGGTCGTTTGGTCAAAGCTTTAACCATCATACCCCAACCTTTAGCTGTTGCTATTGCTGAAAAAGCCACCGTCTGCACTGTTTTGGAGGCTGGTCATGGAAACACGCAGATCACTCCAATTAGTAAGGATGTGATAAGAGGGGCTTTAATTCCCCTCAATAGAGGAGGTTATGATTCCGACAGGATTTCTGCTCAGATTTTGAAAGACCTGGGGTATTCAGATTTGGCAAAAGAGGAGAAATTTGTCAGATTATTCAAGGAACTAGCTGGTCTCGTTCCTAGGGATTTAGAGAAGGCCATTTCATGGGCAAAGGAAAATCCGGGCGCGCTGGCCTCCAGCTTCCAGATTCCTCAAACAACAGTCAGAATTGATATGGAGAACAAGGCTTGGCTCAGATTCCTAATAGGGGAATTCTACTTCAATCCGAACCACGAAATCTTCGAGAGTTACTATTCTCGCGGATTTTCTCCACCTAAGGATACATTGGTCGCTGGAGAGGTTATAAGGGGGAACATAGACTTGGGGGAGGCCATACACATCTCTGTATCAAAGACGCCTGTCGAGATACAGCCACAGCTCCTCAAGAAAGTAATCCTTTCTGGCGGGGCCTTTTATTGGAAAGTTCCATCTGGGCTTGAGCAAGTAGCTGTGGACTCTCCTACAAAAATAAAACTGCTTTTAGAGAGGCTTGGAATAACCTCAGAGCCTAAGATGGTAAGTGATCCTCAGTTTAGCGTATGGAGAGGGGCCATAGTTTACGGATATTACCTCTCGGAGGACTATAGGTGGGATTGGAGACGAATGGAGGGTTGGTATTTCCTATAGCTCTTCGCAATAAGGTTAAAAGCCCCACTTAACATATGCTAACGTTAGGTGTCTAATTTGAAACTTCCCCAAGAGGTTTATGATATTGCTGAAGCGATTAAATCTATGACGATTAGAGGCGCTGGTAAGATAGCTAGGAGTACTGCAGAGGCCTTAAAGATTACGGCTCAAAAGTCTACTGCTACGAGGGTAGAAGAGTTCGTGGATGAATTGACGCTGGCTGCCAAAATTCTTTACGAAACTAGACCCACGGCTGTTTCCCTACCAAACGCCCTGCGATACATAATGATCAGGTGTTATTCCGATTATGAGAAAGGAGCTTCTTTAGAGGAGATTAGAAATGATGTCATTAAAGCTGCCGACGAGTTCATCCGCAATTCTCTGGAGGCAGTAAATAAGATAGCGGAGTTTGGATCTATGAGAATAGAGAATGGAGATGTTGTGATGACTCACTGCCACAGCTCTACCGCGATTGCTGTCCTAAAGAGAGCTTGGGACGAAGGAAAGAGGTTTACTGTTATCTCGACTGAGACTAGGCCGAGATTTCAGGGCAGAATAACGGCTTCTATCCTGGCTAGTTACGGGATTCCCGTGAAGATGATCGTAGATTCTGCTGCCAGATTCTTCATGCAGGATGTGGATAAAGTCATAGTCGGAGCTGATGCCGTTGCAGCTAATGGAGCGGTTGTTAATAAGATAGGCACTTCTATGATCGCGCTTGCTGCACATGAAGCAAGGGTCAACTTTTTTGTCGCGGCGGAGACCTGTAAGTTCTCTCCTGAAAGCATGTTAGGTGGGCTGATAACCATAGAATTTAGGGATCCAACGGAGGTCGTGGACCAAGCTTTTCTGAAGGAGAACCCAGGCATTGAAGTCCTAAACCCGGCATTCGACGTGACGCCTGCTGCCTACATCGACATAATATTCACGGAAAAAGGAGCAATACCTCCCCAAGCCGCAATTCTGATATTAAGGGAGGAATATGGGTGGTTTACGAAAGCTCCTCTCCCTGATTTCCTGAGAGGAGTGCGATCTGTCCCCCTCTCGCATATAAGCTAGTTTTGCTAGCCAGGACTTGGGATGTAGCCCCACTTCTCAATTGCCTGTTTGAGTTCATCGTGCGTTTGAGCAGCCATTAGAACGCCCTCTCCCCTCATTATCGCATCCATAGCCTCTCTCAATGCCCTAGCACCTGCCTGGACTCCCCATGGATGAGAGAAAATTGCTTCATCAGCAACTAGGATTTGATCCTGGCCGAACGTAAGGATGTTTGCCTCCAGGCTTCCCGGAAATATTTTTCCATATGCTGCCGGCATTGCTGGCAGTATGTCGCCCTCCTTCCTCTTTAGCATAGTATCGATTTCCTTCAACTCATCTACGCTGTAATTGTTACGAGAGACAGAACTTCTAGCAATGATGTCTCCTCCAAGCAATCTTACAATGAAAGCGATTATCTTTCCTGCTACCGACCTCCTCAGCGTCACGAACGATGCCCCATAAACGCCAGTCACGTAAATTGGAACGTTAAACTCCCCATTCCTGATTAAAGTCTCCAGTGCAGAGAAGCCAGTGCTCGATATATCTATCTCTAGAGCTGTGGCTCCGTTATCGACTGCCCTTTCCGCAAGCTCCAGGATCTTATCACATCTCGACGTTATGTTAATAGCGTACACAATCTTCCTACCAGTTTCTCCTCTCACCCTATCTATCATGTCCGCAAAATGAGAGGCTCTTGCCTCTATGGGGCTAAACTCCTGATTTGTTAGGTACTGAGGGTCCATACCTATATCGATACCCGAGGTCGCTATCTCGTAAAATATCCTCGCTTGGGCTGCTGGAAGCGTATCTGGACTAGTTCTCATTACAACTCCAAGAAGTGGGCCCTTAGAGGCTACTGCTTTTTTGATTCCCTCAATTCCAAATCTTGGACCTGGAAAATATTTAAGAAAACCTTCTGGTAAGCGTATATCAACTAATTCAATGCTAGCAGCTTTTATAACCTCAAAAAAATTCGTAGTGATCGTTGAAATTAGTTGAGGCACGCCTATTGATTCTGGATCAAAGAGCTCCAGGGGGTACTCTATTCCGAGCAGGGAGTTCTCTTTATCCAAGAAAGATACCCTTACCTTGGATGTTAGACCAACAGTTTGCTCATTTCTGGTCGTGCTTGATGTGGAGGAGATGAAATCTGCCACCTTATCAACTGAGACTTCTCCAGCGACGTGATATATGGCAACTAAGCTCTCCATTTTTGATGTCATTGGTGGTTCTCCCCTACCATCTCTTAAAGCTAATAACCCTCCCTCCTCTCCTCTAGTTCCTCCCCCTTATATCGTTAAGGTTGAGAGGACGAATATCTAACTTATCTTGACTATGAGGATGTAATAATTTAAGCTGATGGTAAGGATTTATGAATGTCTCATGACATACGACACCCTCATAGGC
>QMVU01000109.1 GCA_003661265.1 Thermoproteota archaeon
ATAAATCAGCCTTAAAACGTGGATTACCTGTTCCATCGACTATAATCCCTTCTCTTATTAGGATGCTGGGCTTCCCCAGTTTTTATCCCCGAAGACCGTGGGAACGAAAATTAAAAATCTGAACTAGGGTTCACCTTTCCTCTCCAGGTAAATGTGTTTTCCTCTCCATTAAATTTAGGAAAAATTCTTAACTTATGTTTCTCCGAAATCTATGTTGATCTTCTTATCTGGATAAGTCTTATTCCACTCTAGAATCTTGCTTTTTCCGAGTTCGCAGCCACCCATCTTCTTAAAGCATCTTTCACAATCCTTTGGTGTAATCAGCCATTGGTACAATGGGTTTGCTTTTTTCTTGCCTTTAGGGTTGTTTTTATCTTCGAAATATTCGACCGGACAAATGTACCTGAAAGGCTGTTTATCCTTGCTCATCTTTAGGAACCCGTGAATTCGGGGACCCAAATCTATAAAAGTCAATCGTTTCGCTCAAGTTAATTTTTTTAATTCGCAAAAGTAAAACATTTTAACTTAACTCAGCCTCTGCTTGGCTAGCCCTTCGGAGGCTCTCCAAACACTATCCTGAAGAGCTTCTTAAGCTTAGGGACCTGAGCCCCAAGTATGCAGCCTAGGAACGTGCAAAACATCACTGCAAGAGTTGCTCCTAGGGACCTCTCAGCTGACGCGGGAAATATTATTAGCAGCAGGATCAGCATGGACCCGATCCCTACCTTCACTCCCTCTAACAAGGGCTTCCCTGAAGATCTCCTCACTATTATGTAGGAGGCGATGGCTCCTCCGAGTACGTAAACGAAGAAGGAGATGACGACGATCATGGCCATGGTTCTTTCAGGGAGTTCGGGTAGTTTCCCTAAAATAATTCCCCAAATCCAAACAAAGGCGCAAGCAAGTGTGGATGCAGCAAAATAATCATAAAATGTCACATCGGTATTTTCGCTCAATTTGAACACTCCAGCTTGTTCTCATCCAATAAAAATTTTTATAGCTATCATCTCCGGGGACTACTGGGATTCCTAGATGCCCAAAACTCCCTTAGATCAGATGAAATACATCCTAGCTACGGATGTAGGTAGTACGACTACTAAGGCTAGGTTCTTTAAGAAGACGAAAGAGGGATGGAGATACGTCATAAGCGGTGAAGCTCCAACTACAGTCGAGAAGCCATATGAGGACGTTACCCTAGGGGTCAGGAACGCGGTAAGGGAGGTGGAAGAGCTCACAGGACATAAGCTGTTAGCTCCTGGAGGGAAGGGGATAATAATGCCTTCAAGGAGCAACGAGGGCGTTGACCTCTACGTGACGACGAGCAGCGCTGGAGGAGGGCTTCAGATGATGGTAGCAGGTCTTATAAGGAGTATGACCGCTGAGAGCGCTGAAAGGGCTGCACTCGGTGCAGGAGCCATAGTAATGGACGTCATAGCTATAGACGATGGGAGGGAGATATACCAGAAGATACAGAGGATAAGACACCTTAGGCCAGACATGGTCCTGCTGGCAGGAGGAACGGATGGAGGCAACATTAAGGACGTAGTTGAGATGGCGGAGATCCTCAAAGCAGCTCAGCCAAAGCCGAGGTTCGGAGTTAGCTACAAGCTACCAGTAGTCTACGCTGGAAACAAGGACGCTAGAAGGCACATCAAGGAACTACTCGATGGGATATTCGCTCTGACGATAGTTGACAACATAAGACCTACGCTGGAGGAGGAGAACACGGAGCCAGCGAGGAGATCAATTCACGAGCTGTTTATGGAGCACGTTATGGCCCACGCTCCGGGGTACGACAAGCTGATGAAGTGGACAGACGTTCCCATAATGCCTACTCCAGCTGGAGAGGGGATGATGATGCAGCTGATAGCGAAGGTCTTCAACTGCAACGTCCTGGGCGTCGGACTTGGAGGGGCCACAACGAACATCTACTCTATCTATGATGGAAAGTTCGTGAGGAGCGTAAGCGCAAACCTTGGGATGAGCTATAGCATATGCAATGTGATGAAGGAGGCTGGGATAGAGAACATAATGAGATGGCTCCCCTTTGAGAAGAGCGAGGATGACATAAGGAACAGATTGAGGAACAAGATGATAAGACCAACCACGATACCTCAGACTCTGGAGGAACTCATGATTGAACACGCAGTAGCTAGGGAGGCAATAAGGTTGGGATTCGAGCATCATAAAACCTTAGCTAGACCGCTTAGAGGAGCTAAGAGGAGGAAAGGTGCTCTTTGGGAGGGGGCTGAGATATCAGACGTCTTTGCGCTTGAGGAGATATATGGAACTTACATCAAGATGATGAACGTAAAGATAATAGCTGGAACGGGAGGTCTTCTCTCCCACGCTCCGAGGAGGGTGCAGTCAATGCTCGTTCTCACCGATGGATTCAGACCAGAAGGGGTAACTAGGATGTTCCAAGACAGCGTGTTCATGATGCCCCACTTGGGCGTCCTTTCAACGGTGCATCCGAAGGCAGCATGGGAGATATTCGATAGGGACTGCTTGGTTAGGCTTGGAACACTGATAGCTCCGAAGGGAACCGGTAAGCCAGGGGAGAGGGTCCTTGACCTGAGGATAGAGATGCCAGATGGCACAATCCTGAAGGAGAGCATAAACTTCGGAGAGATGAAGAGGATAGAGCTTCCGGAAGGAGTGGAAGCTGAGGCCCTCTTGGAGCCAAGAGGTCACTTTGACCTGGGTGAAGGTCCAGGGAAGAAGGTGGAGACTAAGGTTTACGGTGGAGTTGTGGGAATCATTATAGATGCAAGAGGAAGGCCTCTAAACTTGCCTCAAGACGATAAGGAAAGGAGAAGGAAGTTGCTTGAGTGGTTTGAGGCCTTGGATGCTTATCCAAGGGAATTCTTGGATAAGATAAGGGAGGAATGGACATGAAGGTATCGCAGTCCTCCTATGCATACACGCCCGGGCTCAAGATAAAGAGGGTGACGATCGTAAGGAAGGAGAGGAAACTCCCAATTCCCGGAGAGGTCCTCGTTAAGAAGGGGGATAAGGTCTCATTTGACACTGTTGTAGCCAGGACATACGTACCAGGTGATCCTTACATACTCAAGGTTGCTAGGGAGCTAGGCATAGAGCCAGAGGATCTTCCCTTCTATATGCTAAAGAAGAAAGGGGACAGAGTCAAGAAAGGAGAGGTAGTAGCTAGGTACAGGGCATTATTTGGGATGATAAACAGGGAGTGCATATCTCCCACGGACGGCGTGATAGAGGATGTCTCCTCAACGACCGGAAGGATAATAGTGAGGGGAGATCCCAAGCCCGTTGAGATAAAGGCCTACGTCTCTGGAAAAATCGTTGAAGTGATGCCGAAAGAAGGAGTTGTGGTTGAGACAAGGGGGGCATTTGTACAGGGTATATTCGGCGTTGGAGGAGAGACAAACGGCGAGATAAAGGTTTTAGTGGATTCTCCAAGCGATGTCCTTGAAGCAGACATGATAGATGAGGACTGTAGGGGGAAGATCCTGATAGGAGGATCTTTAGTGACAAAGGACGCCTTAAACAAGGCAATTGAATTTGGAGCACGTGGAATTGTAGTTGGAGGGATAAAGGACACCGATCTCATGGAAGTCGTCGGTTATGAGATAGGTGTTGCGATAACGGGTCATGAGGAGATAGGCTTGACTCTGATAATAACAGAAGGTTTCGGGAAAATGGCCATGTCCAGGAAGGCCTTCGAGATATTCAAGGAATTCGAAGGGTATAGGGCTGCAATGAACGGTGCTACCCAGATAAGGGCTGGGGTAATAAGGCCTGAGGTAGTCATACCACATGAGAAGAAAATATCTGAATCGGAGCTTCCAGAGCTTGAGGAGGGGATAAGGCCTGGTACCCTAGTTAGAATAATCAGAGAACCTTACTTCGGCCAAATAGGGAGAGTAGTTAGCTTGCCAATAGAATTGCAGGTCATAGAGACGGAGTCAAAGGTAAGGGTCGCTGAGGTGGAACTTGAGGGTGGGAAGAGGGTCGTAGTCCCAAGGGCTAACTTGGAGATAATTGAGGAGTGAACTGCTTTTATCCCTTCTCCTCCTTTTTCCCCTCTTCCTCCTGCATTAACTCCCTTATCCTCTCTATGATCCTATCTACGTTCTCCCTCTTGGATATCAACATCATTAGGTCAGTACCCAGCTGCCCCCACTTTCCCAACAGGGGCAATATTGGTGATAGGAAGAAGAGTGACATCTGACCGCCAACAAATGAGAGGGGCTTATAGCTCTCTAGATAAAGAAGGGCAACGGTTCCAAGTCCGGATCTGACTATAGTAGTTGAGATCTTCTCGATGAGTTCCTCCTCTTCCTCAGGAGTAAGCTCCCTAGGGTACATCTGCAATAACCCCTCCCAGGAACTTGATCTCGTAATTAAATTAAAAGAAATTCTGTGATCACTAAGTAACCCCATACCAAACTGGATTTGAAAATCAGGACAACAATACAGATTGATCAAGACAAAAAGAAAGGGGAAGGGGAAATTACCTCTCTTTTACGGCGCAGCGATTCCGAGCCAGTCTCTGAGCAGGAATAGCATCCTGCCCTGATACTGGGAGAACCTGGTCATGACGGTGTTTCCAAATGCTGCGCCAAAGGCTAGAAGCATTCCGTACCTTCCTATCTTCGGCAGCCAGGAGACAGTACCGATGTGTACCTGTCTTATGGTGAAGATGAAGTGCGTGAGGCACGTGATCGTCAGTATGAATATTATTATGGCGTTGAATGTGCCTAAGGCTGTCTCAGCCGTTAGAGGACCTGCAGTTGCTGCTATTTGCTTGATGAAGTC
>QMVU01000110.1 GCA_003661265.1 Thermoproteota archaeon
AGGCCTTTTCGTTTAAGCTGTAGGCGACTTCCCTCAGAATTGAGCGGAGTTCCTCCTCATCTATCGAGCCGTCATCTCTGATGGCTTCGATAAACTTTAACTCGTATTTCTTCAATTCTTTTCTACTTTTCTCAAGTTCTTGAGCGTTCACTGAGTACTTTGGTGGCTCAAGTGACGTAATCTTTATGATACCCTTCTCCATAAGGCCAAGAGCTATCAAGGTTATCACCCGGTCTGCTGATGAAATTAAAAGAGCAGCTTCTGGAGGATCAAGCTCTGGAACTTTTTCCGGAACTTCAAAGGTTTCTATCTCTATTTCCGGAGGCTCATATGGGGGAAACTCTGGCCTTCTTCTCCTCCTGCTAAGATACATGAAGAGGGATCCACACATGATAAGGGTAGCCGCCCCTATAATGGCCCAGCCGTAGGAAGCAAGAGGGCCAGGCGCTTCTGTTGGAACTGGAGGGGCTGTTGGGGAGGGAGCCAAGGTAAAGTAAACGCTCGGGATATATAGTTCTACGAGGAAGTGATATCGAGGTTCAAGATCCGTCTTAGATATGTAAATAGAGAGCCAACTCCTCCCGGAAACCTTATCTACCGTTGGATAGAAGGACCAACGGTATTCGGTAAGATCCCCATAACCTACTCCTAGGTTATCGATGAGTTCCTGAGTTATCTGCTCCGGTCTAGCTATCTCTGGAGGAAGCTCGACAGGCATCACTATCATGATCGTTTCGTTTTTTATGGGAAGCTCCCATTGGAACGGTGCCCATGAAAAAATCACGTATTGTTTCCCAAACATCTCCTTCTCTATAACAACCGGTTTATTCACCTCATACCTTATGCTTACTGTGTACTCCTCTCCAGGAGAAGTTTTGAACCCAAATATTACTGAGTAAAAGCTTTCATCAACCTTAGAGAGGGAAACCTCCCGAATCTCTGAGTTATGGACTATAACAGCGCTCTCTATGCTATGATCATCCTCAAATGGACCCAGTTTTCTGACCCTATCCCTGGAGTCGTGTTCCATGAAGGTGAGGTTGTATTCAACCTCCATGGTACCGTCAGACCTTAGGACGATCCAAACCACTACCTCCTCGATAGTGACTTGTGAAGCCGCTTGGTTAACTAACCCGGAGATTATGAGGAAAATCGCTAAAATGAGCCATAACCTCTTCAACATCATCTCCCCCACTGGGCATTTACCGCCAACTTCACCTTCTGCCCGATCTCATCGAAAAACGCCTTCAGATTTTCCCCGCTGAACGGCCCGTCTTCATTGAAAAGGGGCCTTATGGCTTTAGCTGCGCTTTCAGGGTCTTGTGATTCCTCAAGGGCAATCAACAACTTATCCAAGGAGGCCGACATAGAATCCAAGACCTCGGGGTACTCTATTCTCAGCTCTGGAAGTTGCGGAAACCTGCTTTCCTCATCGCGAAGAGCATTGAGGGGCTTCCTAAACCTCTTTATCCCCCTATCAAAGCCTAGAAGGACCTTTCTAGCGAAGGATAGGTCTCTTATGGTGCCCTCCATCCTCTTCTTTTCCTCAATCACCTTGCTAACTTCAAGATGACACTTAGAGATCAAGGGATCCTCATAATCCTTCGGGTCGGCGAAGCCCCTGGCAAGATCCCAGATAAACCTCCTAACACCGCCCTCAAGGGAAAGCCTCTCCAGATTATCCTCATAGAAGATCAATTCCTGCTTAAGCTCAGCCATCCTAACAAATATTTCTGCCCAAGCCTTTTCTGCCTCTTTCTTTTCGCTTTCCCACAGTCTCTTCAGGTTTTGCCATTTCGTCCTAACTTCATAGATCTTCAAGTCAAGCTCCTCTATCTCCTTATCAAGAGCCCGTATTTCCCTCTCTATCTGCCTAATTAGCCTTCTGTTGAGGATTCTTCCAATAATCCATTTTGAAAGCTGATTTTTTCTCAAGAGGAGTTCTCCCCTCTTAATCGAGAGCTTCCTCCTCCTGGCCTTGAGCTTTTCTTCCTTCTCGTTGAGCTTAGGATTGGCCTTTTTCATCTCCTCGGCTTCCTTTCTCAGCTTTCTATGAATTCTCTTGATTTCCTCCTCAAGTTTAGCCAATTCCTCCCTTATTCCCCTCATTTTCTCTTCAATGACCTTTCTCTCAATCTCGATCCTGTATTCTACGTCGCTGCGCAGCCTGCTACGGCCTTCCTTCACTTTGTTCAGGATTTCGGCTATCCACTTACCCTCTAACTGCTCCGAGTACTTTAATAGGAGTTCATACTCCTCCTTAGCTTTATCCTCGACGAATTTCAGTCTCCTAGAGCATTCCCTGACCTTTAAGGATAGGCCAGCTAACCTCCTATCAAGCGCAGCTAGGGATATTACCAAGACTTCCTCACTTGCCAACACCAAACACCTTTCCGAAGAACCTTCTCCCCAACCTCCACGTGAAGTAACTTAGGGAAGAGCTCTTTCGACTTATCTCCCTAAAGCTCCCAGCAGAGTCCCAATATAAAGGACATGCCCCGCAGCAGATGTCGACCAATTCGCAGTTCTTACACGGAGGAGGTACGAACTTCTTTTCCCTCCAATACCTGGCGACCCTGCTGAACCAGATCTCCTCAAAACTTTGAGAGAGCAAATTTCCAACTCCTCTTGAAAAGGAGCTGCAGGGCAAAACCTCCCCCTCGGGGGATATTGAAAGGAGGCCATGGCATGCCGCGCAGGACTTAGATCCAAGACCGTGGGCAACCGGATTGAATATGCAATAAGGAATGGGGGAATACCAGACGAATTTTATCCCCCTTTCCCTCGAATAACTTATTATTTCGGGCAATATCCTAGCCATCTCCGTATAAGTCAGCCCTACATCGTTTTTGAGAGCTGTTCCAGTCCTAATAACCATGTTAGCGCTGAAGTACTCGTTATTTAGCTTATCTACGATGAAATCAATGAGCTCCTTCACGTGATCCTTGTTTAGCGAGCAAATTGTTGTGTTAGTGTGCACGTGAATTCCCGAGTCCTTTAACCTCATGACCCCCTCAACCGTCTTACTGAAGGACCCGGGATTCCCTGTAATGGCATCGTGAATCTCAGGGGATCCTGCCTCCAAGCTTACTTGAGCGGAATCCAGGCCAGCCCTAACCAGCTCGTTTACATAACTTTCTCTAGCACATCTGATGCCGTTTGTTATGAGGTTAACCCTCATCCTCCTCCTGCCATCTCCGAGGGATTTAGCATACTCTATTAGCTCTGGCAGATCCTCCCTAAGAGTAGGTTCTCCTCCTGTGAAGCTCAGGGTCGGACACTTTGCCTCATAAAATATCTTCCAGATTACCTTCTTGAATTGATTCGTGCTGAGCTCATTGGTGACCCTAGGGGAACCAGCGTAGCAGAAAACGCACCTGTTCTGACACCTGTACGTCAGGGCTATCTCCGAAAGAACTGGATAAACGATTTTATGCTCTCCAAAGCTAGTTTTTCTAAGGCTTGGTGTAGCAATTGGACTATACTGCCTCTTTAAGACTGCAAGAAGCGTTTTGAGGAGATTTCTAAGGTCCCTAGCGATAACCTCCTCCCTAACCCCGTATTTCTCAGCCATAAGCTTAACGACTCGTGACGCGCTTACCCCTGAGTAAAGGAGGCTTAACATCTCAGCGGCTGTCTCATTTAAGAAGTGAACAGTGTTTGGTCTTAAGATCAGAAGCTTGTCCTCCTTTCTAATCCAAACGTAATCGGACGTTCTTTCAACTATCTCCGAGGCGAAATGCTCCAGTTCAATGGCCTCCTCAGAGAGTGTTGACGGGCACATCTAACATCATTAAAGTGGGAGTGAAAAATAAAGTGTCCCCTTGCTAGCGGTCTGATGCCCTCAGCTCACCTAGCTTCCCTCTTCTTCCCTCTTCTTTCTTCTCCTCCATAGCAGGAAGATTATCAAAAGGAGTATGAGGAGCGCTATCAGGAGTAGTATTATGATCAGAATCCAAGGAATGGGTTTCTTCGCGGCATGAGCTAATTCCTCCGCTCTTTTTGCCAATTCTAAGGATGTTTGAATTTCTCCGCTCAAGAAAGCAGTCTCAGCATCTGCTAAGGTTCTCTCTGCCTCGTCTAACCCTTCTACTCTGCCTTCTTTTCTTGCCCTTTCTATCGCCTCTCTAGCCCTAAATATTACAAGCTCCGGTGAAAAGTCAATAGGACACGGACACTTTGCCTCAGTAGGGCAGGATGCTCCAGTTGGACATGCAGCAACGGCTGATGCCGTTGGGCAGTTAACACCGGTTGGACAGTTAGCCCCAGTAGGGCACTTAGCCCCTGTGAGACATTCCTCACCAGTTGGACAGTTAGCCCCAGTAGGACAGTTCGATCCTGTTGGAAGGTTAGCGGTAGTAGGTGTCGGGCAAGGACATCCGGTCTCAGTTGGACAGTTAGCCCCAGTGGCGCACTTAGCCCCGGTTGGACAGTTAGCCCCAGTAGGACAGTTTCCTCCAGTGGAGCAAAGCGCTCCAGTTGGACACTTAGCTCCAGTGATGCATGTCTTCCCCGTGGGGCAGTTAACACCGGTTGGACAGTTAGCCCCAGTCATGCACTGGGTTCCAGTTGGACAGGTCAAACCTGTTGGGCACCCATTTCCTGTTATGCATTTCTTCCCAGTAGGACAGGTTACTCCCGTTAAGCACTTAGCTCCCGTAGTGCAAGCAGCTTGGGTCGGACACCTGGCCCCCGTGGGACACTTAGCTCCAGTGGGACAGTTAGCCGCTGTTGGACTACACTTCGGTTGAGATGGACACTTGGCCCCAGTTGGACAGCCCTTTCCAG
>QMVU01000111.1 GCA_003661265.1 Thermoproteota archaeon
CTTGTTAAGCCAAGAGGCATTTTGTAAGGCAAAGGAGCTGGAGAAAGGTTCAAGAACATGGATTTCCATGACGGCTGTTCTTGCTTTAATCTTGATCAGCCTGCTTATCGTTCTGAATAAGTTGAGGTCCTAACAGCCCTCCTTACTTTTTCCAGAAATCGGTTCAAGTTAACCACATACCTCTCGTGCGTTCCCTCCCCAACTTTGTTTCCTCTCCAGAAAGCCTCAACCTTAAAGACAAGTCTTCTTCCATCGACTCCGATGAGTTCCGACCTTACAACTATTTCTTGGCCCACAGGAGCTGGACTGAGGTGCCTGACGTCAACTCGCGTCCCAACAGTCGTGCATCCCTCTGGCAGGTAGGGCTGGACGAGGTCCCTTGAGGTAGCCTCCATAAACGCTATCATCGACGGGGTTGAGAGTACTTTCACGTCTCCGCTGCCAACTGACTTGGCTGAGTGCTCTCCCTTCACCATAATCCTGTTTTCCTTACTTATCCCGGGCCTAAGGGTTGTTTCATCCATCCTTCCAGACCCACAGCGGACAAATAAAAAAAGCCATTTGGTTCAGGCCTCAACTTCTCAGGCACGCTAGCTAGCGGTATGGCACGACACTACACTCAGAACATTTTCCGCAGTAGGTTTTTGATGTTAAAAACTTAGCTAAAGTACCGTTACCGAATTATGAATAGAGATTTTTCACTCAATTGATTATTACATCTGTGACTAAAGAAATATATCAAGTTTACTGAAAAATCTAATTTATAATTGGCTTATGGGAATACAAAATTAATTTTATTAGGATCTACTTCCAATCCGACAAAAGGATTAAATTCCAAGAGGTTGTAAAAAATTGATAATTCGTTGCCAGTTCACGACGTGCTTGTAATCGATAAGGGTGCTGGAGTCGTACTTTTCCGCAGGAGCTACGGCTCCTTAACGAGTTCTCAGATGAACGCAACGGCAGGGATACTAAGCATGATAATGCCTCTTGTAGAGGAGATAGGGAGGACTAGGTCGGGTTATTTTTCGGTAGGAAGGGATTTCATAACTTTTTATAACCGTGGCGACTTCTTATTCGTTATTTATGCGAGAAAAGAGCTAGATCCGGCAATTGCTGAGAAAGTAAGCGAGGAGCTTGCTGTAGCTTTCGAGAGGAAGTTTGGAACCAGCCCTCCTGCCTTCGATGTGAAGGCATTGAGGGAGTTCCAGCAGACGGTGGACAGGATTGTCCTGGGATCCGTCGGTCTGGGGGAGTTTGCCAGGTTGGATTTGGCTAAGATCACGGGGGTCAACTTCGTGGCTTTTTACGATCAAAAGGAGGATCAGTGGTACGTCAACGGTAACATACCAGCTAAAACCATAACCAAGTTCTGCAAGGGCCTTCTGAACAAGTTCGGTGACAGGCTGAGATCTATGGCCTCAAGCGGGGCCATAATGAAGATACAGAGCAGCAGGGGGCCCATGATACTTGCTCCTGTGGAATCGGAGGGCATAATCTTCCTCGGCATAAGGAAGGAGGGGGTCGACATTCAGTCGATAATCCAGAAGGTAGAGGGTCTCAGAAACCTTGGAAAGATTAGATCGGTCTCAGGAGCAAGATCTCACATACCCCACTCCATAGAACCAGAATATAAGGCCCTCTTGAGGATATACTCTCTACTCTACTCTGACCCGGAGAAATGCCTTAGGGAGGATATAGAAGCCCTCAGAAGGCAGGGATATACGCTAGAAACAGCTTTAAGGAAGTTGAGGCAGTCCGCAAAGGAGTTAATGTAGGTGAGTCTCTTGGAGAAGCCCTCCCTGTCCCCGATAGAGGCTTCTGGATTGGGTTTAATCTCCCTAATTTACCTCTGGCTGCAGTTTTACCTCCTCAGGACAGGCCTTACATTCATGTACGTGATTTCCTTCCTCATCCTCTCGCTCCTGGGATCTCTCCTATGGGCAATTATATCGATCCTTCACTCTAGAAGGTCGGCCGCTAGGGCAATGACTCTTTCGATAGGGTTCTTCATCCTGCTCTCCGGAGCAGCCCAGAAGCTACTTTTCTTCCTCCCACCGAACTTCAGGTTGATTCAGATCTCTGCCCTGATAAACCTGGCCGGATATATGAGTCTTCTATATGGGATCTCAAAGATGATAGCTGTCAGATGGTTTGCGGCAACTGGAAAGAGGTCCGTGAAGGCAATGCTCGTTTTCATGCCCTTGTTCACACTGTATCTCGCCCAGCAATCGCCTATACTCCTGAGTTATGTGGCCTTCGACTTAATTTGCTTCTTTTTAGCAAGCATAGGCGCCCTTCTCTTTCCCAGGGGACTCCCAAACGACGTTCTTGCCTGCATTCAAGTTGCAGCAATTCCTTCAATGCTCTCAGACTTCATAAGGTACGGGGGGAAGGTTATCCCCTTCGCTGCCCCGATATTGCCGTTTGAAGAGGTGATAGCATCCTTTCCTTTCGCTCTTCTCGCCTTTCTCTCCTTCCTTTACCTGAGGAAGGTGAGAAGGCTGAAGGAGGTCGTGGATTTTGCCGAAGTTGGCTGAGTACAAGGATGCTCTCAGGGGTTTCTTTGGCAGGCAGTTCGATAAATGGATAATGGAGTTAGGAATCGAAGATAGTAGCGAGCTGGACGACGGAACGCTTACATCTCTTTATGAGATGGCGGTAAAGGCGGTTGGGCAGGAGAGGGTTACGGAGGTGCTTGGCACAATTGGCCTGATAAGGGGATCATTTCCCGTAAAGCTCTTCGTATGCGGGGATCCTGGAGTTGGCAAGACCTCCTTCTGCAGGAGGTTTGCCCTTGGCAGCTTCGATAAGAGCTATAAGAGCACGATAGGAGTTGACTTCTACTCGAAGCACCAGATCATCGATAGATTTCTGATTAGGCTGGTGATATGGGACCTGGCAGGACAGGAAAGATTTGGCCTAATGAGGCCAAACTTCTACAGGGGAAGCTCAGGCGGTTTCGTCGCCTTCAGCTTGGTCGATGAGAGGAGTTTTAAGAGCGTGCCAGGCTGGGTTGAGGAGGTGAGGGCAAACCTTGGTGATGTTCCTATGCTCCTAATAGGCACAAAAAGCGACTTGGGGGTCAAGATATCTGGAGATCCAGAGGAATACGTGAGGAAGTTCGGCTTCGAGGGATACATCAGCACAAGCGCCCTAACTGGAGAGAACATAGATGAGGCAGTAAGAAGCCTTGTAAGCAAGATAATTTCCAGGATTACTTAGAGATCCAGCTCCTCTCCGTTTGCCGAGATCTTAGTTACCTCAGCCACGTGGGTTATCCCGGCCTCATATGCGATCTTCTTTGCGAAATCCTCTGGGCCTCCCTCCTCCAGCTCCTGGCAGTAACACCAGATGATCCACTCCCCAACATTGGGATAGAATATGGGAACTAGGAGAATGACACTCCTTTTCCCATCTTCACCCTTTTCCTTCCAAAATAGAATTACTCTGCCTCTGGTTTCGGATAGACACTCCTTGATTATCTTTATGAAGTCTCCCTTTCTAGCTAAGTGGATCTGGAGCATTCAACCTTAGGATGTCCTGGAAAATAATAACTATCTCGTCCCAGCGGCTATGCTTATCCCTTGAGCTACGGGATTTTATGGATGCTAGGTGGTTAGATACCCACTCCGAGGCAACTCGGATACGGTCAACTCCATGGAGGAGAACGTTGAATGCTTAGAAAAATAAAATAATATATGTGATGCACAGATTCTCTGGGGATAAGGCTGGAAGTTAAGGATAGGGCTCAGAAAATTGTTGAGGCAATATCTGATGTGCTCTCCGATGTTAATGGAGGAGAGGTAGAGCGTTTAGCCTCAACCATCCTAAGAACTTTAGGAGACCGTAAGATCTTCGTTGTTGGGGCTGGAAGGTCTGGTCTTGTGGCAAAAGCATTTGCTATGAGGTTAATGCATCTTGGCTTCTCAGTACACGTCGTTGGAGAGACTATAACACCTAGAATGGATCCCGGCGACCTCCTCATAGCCATAAGCGGATCTGGGGAGTCCCTTTACCCTCTTACACTTGCTAGACAAGCTAAGAAGCTTGGAGGGATTCTCGCAGTCATTACCAGCTATCCTGAGTCAACCTTAGGCAAGATGGCAGACGTCAGGGTTGTCATAAAGGGCAGGGTCCTGCCAGCGGCCCAGGCGGACTACGACTCCAGGCAGATAATGGGGCTCCACGAGCCCCTTACCCCTTTAGGTACCCTCTTTGAGATCTCAACCCTAGTGTTCTGCGATGCCCTCATCTCTGAGCTTGCTTCTAGACTAGGGAAGACGGAGGAGGATCTGGCAAGAAGGCATGCCACGTTGGAGTGAGCCTCACCATCGTGGTCGAAAATTAGAGAGCCCTAACTTTACCCCAACCGTTAAGCGCCTTTTGGAAAAAGCTATCGAGATTGAAGGCTCTATGGATCCCGTTCTTGCTAAATTGCTTGAAGGTCCTAGCCAGCACACTTGGAGGTGTGTTCACCGGAAGCCTAGCCCTCGTCGCAGATGGACTTGATTCCCTCGGGAACGTGATTTCATCCTTCTCCACGGCCTTATTCGTAAAGAAGGCACTTAAGCCACCAGATGAGGATCATCCTTACGGTCATGTGAGGTCTGAAACCCTGTCGGCCATCATAACCTTCTCTTACCTGGTCTCAATTATGGTCATCCTCCTTCACACGCTCATGGAGAGGTTGGGCTCTTCAGGGGGAGATCTCCATAGGGAAAAGCGCCCCTCTTTACGCGGCAATTTCCACACTTTTTAACTTCCTTGCCCTTTTGTCTTACA
>QMVU01000112.1 GCA_003661265.1 Thermoproteota archaeon
TAACGAGGGTGAGACCCTCCTCCATCATATAGCGCACTAACGATTATCCATCTGCAAGGTGGCAGCGGTCGTGGAATTAACGTGAATTGAACGGAAAATGTGATATATCAAGAATGGAGAGGTTTCAAAATAGAATTCCCTTCCACTCTAAACGGAGAAGGGACCTGCTTTTCCTTACTTAATTCTGCCATCTGATTCCCCCTCAAAAATTTCCATCACGGGCTCATAGATGAATATCGAGAACTTACATCAACAGGTGAGGAGAAAGTGTTAGAGGGGGCTCTCAGTTATAACCGTCTGTGTGACCTTAATTCCCCTCTCCTTCAGTTCTTTCATTAGCTTCCGGAAAAGATCTCCCTCATCACCTTCACAGGAGGTACTAGACCTCTCTCCTTTATCTCTCCTCTTCCTATTATCCTGGCAATGATAGCTCCCGTATAACCAGTTGTTGCGCGCTTATTGAAGCTATCTTCAAGGCCTCGTGGCCAAATAAATTCAAGTTCACGCCAAGATTTGAGATTAAAGAAATCCAATCTTTTCTCGCTAAACCGATGGAATCAAGCACTAGCGCGCGATTTTTCTCTAGGATCCGGGCAGGACTTAGATATAATAGTAGAGAAGCTTCAGAGGCCTGCTCCTTGCATGAACAACAGATCTGTCGAAGAGAAAGCAAGATCATTCCTAGAGAGAAGAGGAGTTAAGTTTCTTCTGGGAAAAGGTGTTAAGAAGGTGGAAGAAGGCGTAGCTCAGCTTGAAGGAGGGGATAGAATTGAGTTCTCTGCAGCGGCTTGAATAGCAGGGGTGGTTCCTCCAAGACCTGTGAAGATTCTTTCAAAGAAACATAAAAAGCGAGATTTTTGGCGGTGGATAGCTTCCTTAGGGTTTCAGAGGCAGAGAACATGTATTCGGCTGGGGACTGCATTCACCTAGAGATAGAGGGGAAATGGGCGCTAAAATGGCTGAGGAAGCGATGTACCAAGGTGAGACCATCGCTGAGAACATATGGAGGGACCTAGTAGGAAGGAATCTGAGGCTCATAAGATCAGGTTCAGCACTGATAGTCCTAAATGTCTAGTTTCCTTAGGCGGAGGCAGGGCTATCATGACCTATGGGCCTAAGTTTTCATTTCTGGGGAGGCTCCCCTACTGGTTAAAGAAGAGAATAGAGAAGAAGTTCATGAAAGAGTTAGATAACCTACTTTCGCTGTAACTTCGTAATCTAAGCGAACCAATACTTCTTCCTTCATTCTATTCCTTTGATCCTCTTTAAAGCCTTCTAAGCAATGCTTAAATTGCTATTAAAGGAGATTCATGTGTTCTAATAAAAGCTTGACATCATTTAATGCTTCTCCAGCCTCAAGCTTGCTCCCCTGAAGGGAAGATCTGAAGATTTGGGGATCATACCTCACGACGCCAGTAACTTCAAGACCCATTCTTTTCGCCATCTTTTTCAAAATATCTGAAATTTCTGGAGTCACTTTATTGAGAACAAGCCAGAAATCTTTAGCCCCGGCCTCACAGTTATCCTTAAGGATCTTAGCTAAGGTGAGAGACTCAACGGTAGGGTCTGCAACAGCCAGAACTCCATCGGATCCCTCCTCTACTCCCCTTCCGATGTGCTCTATACCAGCATCTGTGTCCACTAACACTATTTCTCCTTCATCTAGCCTGAGATTCTTCAGGAAAACCTTTGTGAGGAAATTGAAAGGGCAGGCACAACCTTCTCCAAGCTTCCTGACTTTTCCGATGGTTAATAGCCCGATTCCCTCAGGAGATCTTGAAACATATTCCTCTGGGAGAGCACCTGGTTTTATCCCACCACTAGCAGTTTCTAAGGCCTTTACTATGTTTATCTCTCCGATCTTGAATATTTTCTGTTTCCCGCCAAGGTATTCCGCTAGGGGTCTTGGAGAGCTCGTTCCAAGCATCTTTGGAAGCAGCTCATTTGACTCATCCGAATCGATGAGATAAACCTTGTACTTATCAGAAAGAAGGCGAGCCATCAGCACTGATAGGGCAGACTTTCCCGTTCCACCCTTCCCACAAACCATTATTTTCATTCCAAGTTCATTGTACCTTCGAGCGAAAATGTATTTAATTTGATCTCATTACCTGCTCTCAAAGATTACAATGGAATTAAGGGCATCCAAAGCGGTGAGCCTAACATTCTCAAGGACTAATTCCTCCAAGTCTTTCAGTTTCTTTAGCCTAACCTCTCCATCCTTAACGTATATGAATGCAACATCTGAGGCTATAAGCTCTCTTTTTCCATCCCTTTCGACATAAGCTTTTAGTAGGCACATTCAACATCACTGCCTTCCGACGAATCGCTTGAAATTGCATTTCTGCTCATTTAAATTTACCTCTTTCCTTAATTTTCGATGGAATCAGATCGAAGAGTCATGAGGCAAATATACCATATCTAAACGAAATAGATGTTTCTCATCTGAAAATCTGTTAGTCTTGCTTAAGTGTATCCTTTAATGCAAGCGCGCGCTTAGCTCCTTGATTGGGAGCTATCTTTACCAGAATTTCGCGCGCTAATAGGTGTCTGATAGCAAGACACAGCGAATTAAGATGAGAATAGTGAAACCCTCGCTGAGCTGTTCAAATAAGCCTTTTCTGAAACCAGCAGATGAGCTTTAGCGCACGCTCTGAAGACGCCGCTTCAGCTGACCGTTCTAGTTATGGGATAGACACCAGGTGGGACGTTTTTATAGTTAAAGACGCTCAAGTCTGCTGGGCATTGTCCCGGTGCGTCGACGATTATTATTTCCTCCCCTACCTTCTCGTAAACAGCTCTGAAATGCGTCTTTGATTTCGTGACGATTATGTCGAAGTCCTCTGCTCTGTAGCCAAACTTGGTGAATGGATCCTCATTTATTAGGGCGTGCTGGTATGTGGTAAGCTGAATCCAAACCCCTTCAGCCTTTATTATGGCGGTCGGTCCAAGGTTTATCTCCATGCCCTTCCACATGGGCCCGGAGCAGATGTACCTGCCTTCACCAACCCAGAGCACCTTCCCGTTAACCCTAACAGGCCCTCCGTCCCTCCAACCGGTGCTCCCTCCTATTTCAAGTTCCACCTCGTTGCCCACACCGGCCTTCTCACAGACTTTCACAGCCCTTGGGTCAAAAAAGCAGGGCAAAGCTGCGTTTTGAGCCCCCTGATCGAGAAGTTCCCTTAGGACGAAGGTAGTATCTCCGGTCCTGTCAGCATGATCCAAAATTATTATGGGCTTAGAGGCCCTCTTCGCCTTCTTAATGGCAAGGGCAACTCCTTCCTTTACGCTATGAAGGTTCTTTCCTCCAGTTAAGACCTCACGGTTTTCCCATGCCATTTGCGCTAGATCGTCAGCTATTCTCTGGGCAAGCTCCGGATCGTTGTCCGTAACAGCTACAGCGGACATCCCTATCTGATGAACGTCTGACCACGCAAAACCGAAGAAAACGGAGACGTCAACGACTCCCGGATGCTTCTCCCATTCGCGCAGTCTCTCTATAATGTCCTTTGCCGGGGAGACTGTAGTAGCGCTAAATACGCTCGGAACTACAAGTCCAGGCTTCTTGATAGCGGTAATCGGTTTGATCTCCCCGTTTAACGTGGAAAGCATCGTTCTTGCAGCCCTTCTTCCCGTTTCCGCCATGTCAACATGGGGGCTGCTCTGATATCCGAAGATAGCTGTGGCCTCGTCAAGCAGGGATGGATCTATGTTCCCGTGTAGGTCTAGAGTCACCATTATGGGCATTTCATAGCCCACAACCCTCCTTATCTCGCGGACTATGTGTGTTTCGGCATCCTGCAAGCTTTCTGTCACCATTGCTCCGTGTAAAGCCAGCAGAATCCCGTCCAAATTCTCAGCTTCCCTTGAAAACTCCCTTTTCATCTCGTTTACGTAGAAGTTGTAAGCTCTATCGGTTACCGTTGCCGTTGCCCATCCAGGAACCTCGCAAACGGGAAAAAGCTCGATGCCCTCCCTCTCACAGATGTCGATGAAGCCGCCTACTGCTGTGTTGGTTCCCCTCCTCTTCTCTATCACCTCCTCTCCATGAAGGGCAACCCTCTCGAAGTCCTCGAGGTCCGTAAAACCGGGCCAGAACGTGATGGTTTCGTGACGGAAGCCAGCTATGCCCAACCTCAAGCTTAACCCTCCACAAGGCTTAGATCCTCGTGGGGATAAAATAAAGGTGTTTTGTTCAAGGGATTAACGTGAGATCTAGCCTGATCTATTGGAGCAGTCCACGGCTCTAGCTCTAAGATCCAGGGATCCCTGGATCTTAGAGGATGGATCAGCTAAAACGTCTTCTTAGATCCCTTCTCAAGATGGCCAGTAGGCATAGGGAAGGCATCATGATCGGGATGTAGTGGAGAGGGGGCTTCAGGTTAAGGAGGCTTAGAATGGGGCCTGAGATCGATATTACGATGTAGGGATAGAATGCTCCGGAGGACTCTAAGAGGAAGTTCCTGAGGGAACGGTCGCCCCTTACGTACCATATTGAGAAGACCAAGGCGGATAGGAAGAAGGAAGCGCTGGCAAGCAGGAGGTAATACGGGTCCGAAATCCTGTATAGGGTTGGGAATATTCCTAGGAAAGCTAAGTTTGGTATTATCACAAGGAGGAGGGCCCTGGAGTCTCCTATCTCACCGAACTTCGCCAATCTCTTCCTCCTCAAGGAGTAGAGCCTCATCGAGTAGATTAGAGCGTAGCATAAGAGGGATAGGAATAGAACCCAATGCAGGGAGGGGGCCGGGTTAAACTGGGCCAGGAGGCAGAAGGCTAGGAGAA
>QMVU01000113.1 GCA_003661265.1 Thermoproteota archaeon
AGATATTTGAACCCGAGGGAAAGAAAAGGCACTAAAAATAAAAACTTTTGGGAGGTTAAAAATGAGGGGGATGAAGGTCTTGAGGACATCGCTGTTGAGCATCTTCCTTATCTTTATCTTTTACTCCCTTTCAGGGCAGGTCATGGGGGGTACGGTTAAAGGCTCTGTCCTGAAGCCCGCAGCAAAACAGGGGATGAAGAAGGTTCCTCCTGCGGCCTCACATCCGGGCATTAAGAAAAAAGTTGTACCCATAGCGAAGGCTGCCCCTGATCTCTCCATAGAGCGGATTTACCTAAAGGGTTGCAATATTCATGTGGTTATAAAGAACGTGGGGTCCGGGGGCCTCACTCAGAGTGAGTATGATAAGGGGCAACTGCTGCTGAAGACAAAGGACAAAGAGCATATCTTTGCCCTGAAGGACGTGGACAAAAGAGGACTCCTCAAAAAAGGCGGAGGAGTGGCGGATTTTGATACCGGGGTCAGATGTGCCGAAAGGGAAAAGGTGGAGGCTTACCTCAAGGGTCTCAAAGGAGAAAAGGGGAGAAAGAGGCTTTCAGCGCTTCTGATCCCTTCCGGGATTTGTATTAAGAAAGGGGTCGCTCGCAAGCTCGTAGCTTCTTCAGCTTTAGGAAAAGAAAAACACGTTACAAGATCCACAAAGATGCTTCGAAGGACTCCTCGGTTGGTAAAAAAAGAGGTACTTCCCATGACAGGAGGTGGATTACCTGAAGATTTGAGTTTGAGTGAAATTTCCTTTCCTTCTTGGGTACCTCTCAGATTGAAAAGGATAACTCCTCAGCCAGAAGGAGCAATTTATGCCCTGATGTTTTGCCAAACATGGAGAGGAACCTGTTCATCTGTCGTAACACGTCGAGAATATGGAGTCGACCCAAATATTTCTGAATGGTTTCAGATAAATTGGGATATAGAGAAATTGAGGGAGGAAGAACAGCGGATAGGGAATATCCCTGTCAAAGTGTTAGATAAAATAAAAACAAGAATGGTCTATATTGAGCCGAACGGGCAGGAGCACCTCATCTACGATCTGACAAGGGAAGGGGATTATAGGCCTTTTAAGTTTAAGAGTCAGGATGTCCTCGATAAGCTTCGCGATGCTGGACTCCTGAAATGGGATCAGCTTGCATACGACTTCAGAATAGAGGGGGAGGCTGTTTATCGTTTATTACTTCAAACCGGTCGTCCTGGTAGTCCATTAGGGGGATCTGCCGGTGGGCAGAGATCTTCAGGAGAAACCACCAAGCCACTGAATAGGGTCTATGTCACATGGTATCTCAGAGGAGGCGAAGGAGGTGGCACGAGACTGGGAGCGCCGATCCTGCGCCCTCGAATCACGATAGAGGAAGTAAAGACCCTTTGGGACGGCGTTGCATCAGCTTCTGCCCCTTCTCAAAGGGTGGTGAAATTCCGTGTTAGTGTCAAAAATGAGGGGAATAAATCCACAGATCGATCTTTAACTCCAAGAGGAACTGATGCCGCCTCACAGAACATAGAAGCCGGTAAGTTCTGGGTCTCAGTTTTTAGGGAATATCATAGCTTTGGTGGATATGCTAATGAACAAATAGCCTCTTTCCTGGTAGGGCCGTTGGCTCCAGAGGAGGAGTGGACATCACCTACCATTAACGATGTAAGTGATCCAGAATATGGGGTAACTTACAGAGTTTTGGCTGATGCCGTGGATTTTATCCGAGAGGAGGTAGAAACGCTAAATGAGAACTATATAGTCTTTTATGAGTATTGGGATAAGCTGGCGGATGAGGGAGAAGTTGATGTAAAAATCACATCGATAAGCATTGATCCTCCTCAAGTTAGAGTCGGACAACAGGCGACCATATTGGTTAGAATTGCAAACCATTCCTCCATGAATGTTCCTGTACTTTTTGGACTTCAGCAACCAGCCAATAGGGATGGTTCTGGAGTTTGTCGCTCTACCCCAAACCTCCCTTTTATGCTGCATCCAGGAGAAAATACTGTTTCTCTTAACTTGGGGCCTGAGGGTTTTATGGTACCTGGAGAAGGGGAAATCGGTTTATGGGTTTCAGTTTTCAGGGTTTATTTTCGTAATGATCTTGGATTTGTTGGCTATGGAACATGGGATGAAAAAATCAAGGACTTTAGCGAAGTATTCTCGGGGTTGTACAGTATGACAGAGGTAGCGCCCTTTATATCTATTTTAGGGCCAAGGGCAGGGGGTTATTATGTGACGAAGACCACCGGCTATAATCCTCCTCCTACTATTATGTGGTGGGCTTACGATCCCACAGGTGATGTTCGGGGTGATGTGGAGTTATATTACCGCATAAAGGAAAGGGGAGTATGGACTGGATGGCGAAGGATCGCAAGGGTTCCTGTTACACCCTCTGTTTATGAATGGGAGCCCGATATTGCTATAGGGGAGAGAGAAACCCAGATCCTGGCAAAGTGGATCAAACCTGAAGATTCAGGCACGAGGGAGCTTACTGATGTAAGTGGGACCTTCACCATAGATTTCCAATCGGACTATGATGCCTATGGGATAGAAATAACAGACCCCAAGGCGACTACGGTGTGGACTAAGGGGCAGTCTGCTACAATCAGATGGAGGGTGGACCCTCAAAAATACTCGTGCATAGGGATCATCAATCTGGTAAGACTTGACGAAAGCGGCAACCCTACAGGCGACTGGGTGAGGGTGGTTCAGGACATTCAGATTGAAAATCCAACAGGGAGTTATGATTGGGTTGTTCCCCAGGAAATTGACTCTGGAAATTATGTTATCGAAATTTATCCCGAAGGATCGGGATACCTCGGAGGGGGGAGGAAACTGTGGTCCGAAGTCTTTAAGATTCAGTAATACATAGAGGGATCCCTTCGAAGAAGTTGAGTGTACTTTCAATGGCTATTTTTGTTGCTGCTTTTGGGGATGTTCTTTGCAGAACAGAAAATCAGACCTATCCCAAAACAAAAATTTCCTCCGAAGGTTACAAAGAGAGTAAGGATGATGAAACATTGCTGTGATGTGGATTCTGAACCTTACAACAACATAAATAGATCCAACATAATACAGTTTAGTTGTTATGCCGGAAAGGTTGGAAGGAATGATCCCCATGACTTTTCCGCATTTTCCGCCTCTTCGGGGGATTTGGTCACTTCATCACTTTTGAATTGAGAGGTAGCAAGCTCAACTTTTTATATGGCACAAAGGGGGTTTTCTTGAAGGCTATGCCCAAAAATTATGGATAGCATTGAAGCTCAACGTTTATTGTTATATTAGCGTAGAACCCACAGGAACATCTGAAACTACTTATTATCATGATATTGTTTTTAAGAGAATTAATGATGTGGTGAATCTAATGATTATTGCAATCAACTGAGGAATCCATCTGTAGCTTCTTTCAGTGGCTACTTAGTTAACGTAATGGACGGAAATGGGAGGATATAGGAGTTAATGATTTTTATAGATTTAGATTAGATCAACCACAAAAAATCAGGATACAAGTTAGAAATGCAGGATTGTCCATCGATAATAATATTTTAATTTATCTCTACGATCCATACTGTAATCTTGTAGATTCTAATAAAGGAAGGCTAGGGACAAATAAGGGAGCATCCTGGAAGTCGATCTTTGCGCAATTTATCTACTGCAAAACCTTATTCCATTTCCGCTAAGTTATTGGAAAATTCAATTAACTAACTATGTTGGAGGAGCCTTAGATTATCCGCTTCCTTGCGGAAGAGAAACCCCCAGGGATTATTTGCGGAAATATAATCTGGGTGTTTACTTAGTGAAATGATTGATGTAGAGGGGTAAAACAATGAAAAGAGCAAGATAAAAGAAAAGAGTTAATGTATCTCATGAAGAAAACTAAAAGCTAATAGGAAAAAAGGGAAATGGAAAAGTTTCATTTTTTTCTTGTCTATTTGGGGATTAGTGATCCTTTTCTTGCTCCTTCTTTTTGGAGGCCTCCGAATGGTTCCTCAGATGATGGAGGCTATCCCGAAAAGCCAGATTTGAAGGTAGAATGTATAAGAATTGTAAGAACAGAGAAGCATCAGAGTTAGTGACCGATTTACCCTTTGAAGTAAACTGATCACCCTTCCCCTGGGAAAGATCCTCCGCGTGAGGTTATCGTTGAGAATACCAGAAACATGACAATAACGGGAAGGACCGTTCTCAAAACTGCCTACTTAAGGGCGAAAAGGGGCAAGAAGTGGCTTATGAGTTAAGCGCATCGCCATTTTAAGGCTTGGCCTCAAATAACGGTATTGTTAATGATTGCTTTAGGAATAATAGTTATAGCAAAAGAAATAGTTGCAAGTAGTAGATCTTATAGGTTCGTTTGCAGGTGTGACGAGTAGAGGGAACCACTGCTATATGAATATTGCAGGTGTTGGACCTACTATGATACCAGAGGAAGTTGCAAAACGGTGCAGTATGATGAGTCTTACTTTTGGTAAAAAATATGGAAAAACATTCTGTTGGGTTTACTTTATTACTTATCTCACATCTGCTAGTAGTTCCCAACCAGGAGAATGTGCGTGTCCTGATCTGGAGAAGGAGGATGGAGGATGGAGGATGGAGGATGGAGGATGGAGGATACGCTTATGTATCTATACCTCCAAGTCTTTTTCTTTTCTACCTCCTTTCCATTCTATAGAAATCAGCAAGGAAGACACAAGACCGGGTCTTATTGCTAATGAAAGAGCATTCAATATTCTTTATGATGGTATTAGGAATGGGAAACCGTTTGTCC
>QMVU01000114.1 GCA_003661265.1 Thermoproteota archaeon
AACGTTTTTCTTGAATGTTAAAATAATCTATCTATCCTTAGTAACAGCCGGAGGTGTTGAACCTGAAGATATACATCTCCGCGGACATGGAAGGGGTGTGTGGGGTTGTGGATGTTGAGCACACACGGAGAGAGGGTAAAGAACATGATAGGGCCAGGAAGTGGATGGTTCAGGAGGTAAACGCAGCCGTCGAAGGGGCTCTAAGGGGCGGAGCAGAAAAGGTTGTGGTCAACGATTCCCACGGAACCATGAGAAACCTTCTGCCCGAGGAACTTCACCCAGAGGCAGAACTTATCATAGGGTCCCCAAAGCCCATGAGCATGTTGGAGGGCCTCTCTGAGGATTTCGATGGGACGTTCTTCATAGGATATCACGCCAGATCAGGATCCTTTGGCGTGTTAAGTCACACTTACGCTGGCAGGATTGTAGCAGATCTCAAATTGAATGGAAGGCCTGTTGGAGAGCCTGGGCTAAACGGTTTGGTTTCCAACTTCCTCGGAGTTCCGGTTGCCCTTATTTCAGGCGATCAGTTTGCGGTAGAGGAAGCCAAGGAGTTGTTTCCTGGGGTAATAGGCGTGATCACAAAGGAAGCCATCGGAAGGTACGTTGCTAAGTGCCCTTCTCCGGAAAAAGCCAGGAGGATGATAGAGGAAGGGGCCTTCAGAGCTGTAAACCTCCTGAAGAAAGGCGAGATAAAGGCTGTAAGCGTGCCTTCCCCTGTGGAGATCCAACTTAAGTTCCTGAATCCAGGAATGGCGGATCTAGCTCAGATATTGCCAGGTTCTGAGAGGCTCGATCCCCTTACACTTAAATACGTTGCAAAAGACATGCTTGAAGCTTACAAAGCTGTGAGAGCGATGATATATCTTGGATACGCCACAATAAAGTAGCTCATTGACGGGCAAGTAGCTCAAGGGCTAGGCCAACGTACGACCTGAAGGCCTCCCTCAACCTGTTTAAGTTGACGTATTCGTCTGGACAGTGGGCCATCTCTCCAGCTCCTATCAGGATCGTTGGTATTCCGCTCATCGTATAGAGAAGCTCAGCATCTGTGTAGCCCGTCCCGTAGACGATCGGCGGGTTCTTGACTCCTGTTGCCTCTCCAACGACCTTAATCGCCGCATCGAAAAGCCTTCTTCCCTTAGGATCGTCTAGGGGAAGCATGTAAGCTGGCCTGTTCATCCCATACTCCTCCACCTCTGCGTGAAGCTCGTAGCCCGTCTCTGAGAGGAAGGCTGCGTAAACCCTCTTGTGCGCCTCGTTTATCTCCTCAACGAGATCCCAGATCCTTCTCCTAATGTCCTCTATGTCCTCGCCGTAAACTATCCTCCTATCGAAGTAGACGGTGCACTCTGAGGGAACTTGGTTTATCTTCTTCCCCGCCTCTATGATGGTCGCCGCTAGGGGAGGCTTAAACTTCATCGGAGGGGATACGTGCGGTATCTCTATCTCGGCCGAAGCGACCCACATCTCCCTAAGAGCGTTGATGAAGTCAATTGCCCTGTATATTGCGTTTATCCCTGTCTCTGGCCTTGAACTATGCGTAGCTATCCCGTTTACCTTCAAAACGAACCTAAGCTTGCCGTTATGCCCTATCCTGACGCCAACAACTTCCCTATTCCAGACAGAGCCCTCGCCTACTACGGCGTAGTCTGCCTTATTCTCGCTTAGATATCCCTCCTTGCACAAATAGTAGGTTCCCCTTATGTTTTCCGGCTCTTCAGTTCCTCCCTCCTCGTTCACTACTGCTGTGAGCACGACCCTTCCCCTCCACCTGGACTTAACCTCCTTCAGGGCAAGGAGAGCAACTACCATCCCAGCGAGGGAGCCCTTCATGTCCGAGGAGGCCAAGCCATAAAGCCTGTCCTCCTCTATTGTTGGCTTGTAAGGGTCCTTCTTCCACTCTGGGGTTGGGGGCACCGTATCCATGTGTCCGTTGAAAACGAGCGTTGGCCCATCTCCGTTCTTGAGCACTCCTATTACGTTTCCAACGTCATCAACGAAGGAATCTATCCCGTTCTCGTTTAGGAAGGAAAGTATTTTCCCGGCAAGCTCTTTCTCCTCCCTGCTAACGCTGGGGGTTGAGACATACTCCTTAGTTAGCTCAACAACCTTCTCGAAATAGCTGTCAGCCAGCTGGACGAATCCTGACAACAAGTCACCCCCTTGTGGTTGAGCAGGATCGATTTTAGTCTTTCCGATCTCTCGCAGGATCAAGACCCTGATCCATCATACCTTATATCCTGTAGGCTAATCATCGAAAGTGAGGCGTCATGACAGAGGGAAAAGTAGAGAAGATGGATGGAAGCTTGGAGACCTTTGATAAGGCTAAGATAGAGCAATCCTGTGTGAAGGCAGGAGCTCCTCCTGAAGTTGCAAGGGAGATAGCCGAAGAGGTTAGCAAGAGGGCTTACGACGGGATGACAACGAGGGAGATAAGGGCCATCGTCTTGGAGGAGCTGGAAAAGAGGAACCCTGAGTGGGCGGACAACTGGAAGTTCTATGACAGGATCGTGAAGAACAGGATAACCTTCGAGAAGGGGAAGTTCGTGGTTGTTGAGAAGGGGAGCCTTTACTTAGGAAGGGAAGTCAGGGACATAGGAGAGAAAGGTCTGAGCGACGTTGAGGAGGTTAAGGCCATAGTCAGGGAGTTAAAGGAGGATTTGGAGCATGGAGTCCCTAGAAGGACGATTCACAACAGGACTTATGTCCTCTTCATGGCAGTTCTCAGGTCAAAGAAGCTTGATAGGGAGGAGAAGCTGAAATCGATAGAGGCAATCAACGAGTTCAGGAAGGAGCTTGGTTGGAAGCCCTTTGAGCCTAAAAAGCCGCTCTAGCATCTCTCGATGCCTGAGTTAAGGCAGCTATCCTCCTATTTCAGGACGTTGAGGAGCTCGATTTCGTAGGCGTATACGATGTATTGGTAAGGCCAAGCTCTACGGTTGCGAGCTTGAGGTCACATAGCTAAGGATAGCCCTGTAAAATTGCAAACGGATTGATAGTCGTTCCTCGGGAAGATCGATGAACCCCCTAATATGACGTGCTTGTTGTCCCAGCAGGGAGGGGATAATTGCTCTGATGGACGATGAAGAGATTCTTGAAATACTGAGGAAGTTCAGCGAGGCTAAACTAGTCTGTTCTGTTCGTACAGGAGCTCTTCTCTTTACTAAGTTAGGTTAGTTAGAGGCTTAACCGATGCTTCCCTTTGAAGGATAAACTTATACGTTGGCGAGTGAGGGCAGACCAGATGGAAAAGAGGAAGGGATTTAGAAACGTCCTTGCCCTTGGGATCGTCAGCTTCTTCACCGATATCTCTACTGAGATGATACTTGGGGTTCTCCCTGTCTTCATAATAGAGGAGCTTGGCGCCAGCAGGGCGATACTTGGCCTGATAGATGGGGTCGCCGATGTCCTCAACTACTTCTTCAGGATAGTGTCCGGTCTCATTTCCGATAAGCTTGGGGTCAGGAAGATCGTTGTCTTCGCGGGATACGCCATATCAACTTTTGCAAAGCCGGGATTTGCCTTAGTCAGGAGCTGGCCCCAGGCTTTGGCGATAAGGGTGACCGATAGGGTTGGGAAGGGCGTGAGGACATCGGCAAGGGACGCTCTTCTTGCGGAATCCGTCAATGAGGAATCGCTTGGGAAGGCCTTCGGCATTCACAGGACTCTAGATCAGATGGGGGCCATACTCGGTCCTGGGCTAGCTGCCATCCTGCTGGGCCTCATTGGGATGAGGGGGATCTTCGTCTCCTCCTTCATCCCGGGTTTCCTGGCACTCATAGTTCTAGCGTTCTTCGTTGAGGAGAGAAGGGTTCCAAGGAGGAGACGTGAGGGGCTCATGAAAGACGTTAACGCAGTACTGACACGGGATTTCCTCTATTTCCTCGTGGCAGTCGCCCTGTTCTCCATAGGAGCCTACAGTCCGTCCTTCGTCCTGGTGAGGTCCAAGGATTTGGGGATCCCTAGCGCCGCAATACCCCTAATTTACGCCATCATCAACGTGATGCACACGTTAATAGCCATCCCGGCCGGCCTGCTCTCGGACAGGATAGGCGGTGTTAGAACCCTGTCTATGGGCTACCTCCTCTTCTCCGCGACTTCTCTAACCCTAACGCTGCTATCTGGGGTTAAAGTGGCAGTCCTTGCCGCCCTCCTCTTTGGTTCCTATGTGGGAATAATAGAAACAGTCCAGAGGGCAATAGTCGCTAAGTTTGGGCCATCTCAACTTAAGGGGACTGCATACGGGCTCTACTACATAGTCGTTGGATTTTGTAGCATCATCGCAAACGTAGTTTTCGGCACGATATGGGATGTCCTCGGATCTGAAAAGGCATTCATTTACAGCACCGTCACAGGCCTTATTGGATTTATCGCCATGCTATCCCTTACGAGGAGGTCGGATTACTAGGAACGCCTTCGTCTCGGCATAAGTGAATTCTAACACCTATTCGCTATCTGACGAATGACGGGAGAAGTTTCAAGGGAGGAGAAGCCATGTCTAAAGCTACAGGGATTTCTAGGTTGAGATAAAATTCAATCAATTCAAATTTTTGAGTCATAAAAGCAATATTTTTTAACGATTACCTAGGTAATTTACTTGAATTTGGTGAATAGAAATGCAAAGGAGGAGGGGTATAGGGGAGAAGGAGATAAACGTCCTTAAGATGCTCGTGGAGAACGGTAGGGTAACCTACACAGAAATTGCGAAGAGGTTGGGGATGAGCCCTGCAGGGGTGAT
>QMVU01000115.1 GCA_003661265.1 Thermoproteota archaeon
GCCGTTACCTCCGCTTCCATGCTCATGCTGAAGTTCTTCGTTAGGGATGACGGAAGGATAGACATAGGAGAAGCTCTAATGATGGTTGCACTTCAGATGCTTGCGTTTGATGTGTTACTATCCGCATAGACGTTAAAATAGGGCTTTCCGGTTCTGCGTAGCTCCCCCAGCCTCAAGAAGAGCGCCGTTAAAATCGTTAACAATTATATGATACGTCCATAAAACGTTCCTGAAGTAAGTTGTTAGAGAGGTTGACCATTAGGGATGTCATGAGGACATGTATCAGGCTCAAAAGGGAGGGACACAGGGTTATAGATGCCCACATAGGCGCGCCCTCTCACGATCCCCCCATTCCAGTTGCTAAGGCCCTTGCCGAGTTAGGGGAGGTCGGGAGGGACTATGCCCCATTTGCAGGGATCGACGAGTTGAGGGAGGCCCTTTCAAAGTTTGCTAAGGCGTACATTGGCATAGATGTTGAGCCAGAAAGGATCTTTATCGCAAGCAGCGGCACACACGCCGTGTTTGTTTCAATCCTCGGGTTCAGGGGGAAGCACGGGCTGTTTCCAGCCCCTGGATTTCCCATTTACTTCATTCAAACGGATCTTCTTGGGATAGAGTACGATACCTATAACCCGATAGCCGAGGACCTAGTCTCGGAGATCTTGGGAAAGGTCAGGGAGGACACGGCCTTCGTCGTGCTGAACTACCCTCACAACCCTACTGGCTATTACCCTGAGAAAGGGGTACTGACAGAACTTTACGAGGAGCTAAGGGACAGGGGGATCTACGTCATAGACGATGCGGTCTATCATTCAATATATTATGAGGAAAGACCGGAATTCGTGGGAGACTGCGTAACCGATAGCTTCTCAAAGATATTCTCCGTCCCTGGCCTAAGAGTTGGTGTCGTTTACCTTCTTGAGGGAGATCCAGTTAGCCTAGGCAGGAGGGTATACGGGAGCGCTGCTGGGGCAAGCGTCCTATCACAGCTCGTCTGCCTTAAAATGCTTGAAGCCCTCAGGCCAGGCTATCTCGAGGATCTTAGATCTTACTACAGGGTTAAGAGGGACATCCTTTCTGAAGGGCTAAGAGAGGCCGGATTTAGCTTCCCAAACCCGAAGGGAGCTTTTTACATCCTTGCCGAACACGAGAAGATAAGGGACTCAAATGAGTTAGCTAGAAAGCTTCTAGATCCAAAGAGGGAAGTTTGCATCGGGATAGTCCCTGCTTGGAGCTTTATGGGTAAGAGAAATCAGTTTAGGATAAGTTTTGGCAAGCTCAGCGAAGAGGATGCCGGGCTGCTAGTCCACGAGCTTGAGAAGTTAGTCAGCTCCCAGTGAAATAAATTTATTTAATTAGAGGCCTTGAAGCTCAGATGAGATTAATCCTCAAGCCAGTTGGAAGTGTAGATGACAAGGTTCTACTGTTTCTAGCCATTCAGCTCAAGAAGATATTTCCAGGTACTTCTGTAAGGATATCCGATGCCATTTCCCTCCCCATCTCCGCATACAACCCTAAGAGGGGTCAGTACAGATCCTCCTTAATTCTTGAGGAGGTACTGAGCAATCTCAAGCCAGGAGAGGGGGACAGGATATTGGGCGTAGCCGATGTGGATGCGTACTCCGGGAGCCTTAACTTCGTCTTCGGGGAGGCGTATGTTAACGGTAAGGCCGCCATAATATACCTTGAGAGATTAAAACCGGAGTTCTACGGGATGTCTCCGAAAGAAGAGCTTTTCCTGGAGAGGGTTCTGAAGGAGGCGGTTCACGAGATAGGTCATACCTTGGGACTCAGCCACTGCAAGAACCCGAGGTGCGTCATGCACTTCAGCAACAGCATACTCGACACGGACTTCAAGGACTACAACTTCTGCGATAGGTGTAAGAAGTTGGTTGAAGAGGCTTTGAGAAAGTTCAAGTAGATTATAAGTTCTTGGAACTCCCTTTTTGTTAGGGATTGTAATGAGTAAGAGGTTCTCATTTGTCTTTCTTTCATTGCTGGCAGTCACCTCGTTCGTCTCGACCATTCAAATCTCAGCTTGGTGGCTGGAAGGGCATCAGCTCATGACGATGGAGGCCATAGAGGTTATATCGCAGGCGCTACCTGAATGGGGGGAGTTCTTCCATCATTACGCCTACTTCATAAACGACACCGTCACATGGCCAGACATGGTGTTCAAGCCCGAGGATCCAAAGGAGTCTCCAAGGCATTACTACGATTTGGAGATCCCGCCTGAGCAGAGGAAATACGAGGACGGAGTTCTCCCATATGCTGTTGAGAACTACACCCTGAAGATGATAGACGCTTTGAAGGGTGGGGATTGGTACGAATTTCTCGTGAACGCCGGAAGAGTAGCTCATTACATTGAGGACGCGCATCAGCCGTATCACTGCACCGTAAACTATGACCCGTTGGGAAAGCACATGATAGCAGATGCTCTCATAGAGAAGCACTGGAACGAGCTGACGATAGAAGTCTCGCCTGACCTTCAGGTGATCGAGAACCTGACGGATTTCGCGATGAGGATAATTATCGACAGTAATTCGAAGGTTGCTAGGCTAAACGCAACGTTAATAGGAGATCCTACTAATCCAAACGATGACAGGGAGTGGAGCGATGACCTCAGAGATCTTATGAGCGAGCAGGCAAGCAGGGCGATAAAGGCAGCGGCCGACCTCTGGTACACGGCCATAATGAAGGCGAATGTCAGCCCTCCAAGCCTTGAAGGGGTTGACGTGATAAAGGTTGATCTCATTGCGCCTGAGGAGGCCACTACAAGGCTAACAGTGGACATAACCCTCGAAGACGGTTTGGGTATTCCTGTGGACGCCAAGGTAACATGGACTCTTGGAGAAGATACTGGGGAGGCCTCCAAGAAGCCCTATCTCACAGGGAACTATCGAATAATCATAACAGGTGAGGTGCTATCAAAGTACGCAGGTCAGGAGGTGACCCTTTCAATAAGGGCGGAGAGACCTGGCTATACCACAGGGGAAGCCTCCGCAAAGATAAGGATAGGAGGTGCTCCTACTACCCCAACCCCTGAAAAGGAGATACCATGGAAGTTAGTACTCCTAATATTGGTCATCGTAATAGCAATCCTCCTGATACTTTGGTTGAGGAGAAGGGGCTGAGCCCCTCTTCCCCCTTTTTCTGCCTTTCACCTGCTGTTTAGACTCTACAGAGCTTTCCTAACCCATTAAGCTCCTCTGCTACCTCTGTAAGGCCCAGTTCCTCCAGCTTCCCCCTCAGGGGGAGACCTGTCTTGATGTCGCAACCCCTGTACCTGTAGTACTCATCCAACATGAGATCCAGCTCTACAACATGTCCCTTAGCGGGTCCTGAGGGCATGGGCTCCTTCAGCATCCTTTCCGGCAGAGTATCGTCCTTCCTGGAGAGCCCTTCTCTCACGTTGAAGCACCTTCTCAGGACGCATATCCTCTCTCCTATCCTGGCCAGCTCCCTGGGATCTCCGTGCTCAGGAATGCCCGTAAGGGCAACAAGCATGGGAGCGTAGTCCTCGTAATAGTATATCATGGGCCACATGGCCCCGTACTTGCAAGTTATGATGGAATCGACGACGGCATAGAAGTTCTCCGTTACCCAGGTAAGGTACCCCTTTCCTCTTGGATCCAACCTGTCGTCTATCACCATTTTCTTCGCCTCTTCCTCCCCAAACCTCTCATAAGCAAATTTAGTGGCCCAAGGAAGTTCATCGTACGTACATAGCCCCCTGAGGTGGTCAGCCCCCCTTACGTTTACTGCGTGAGCTAGGCCTATGCTCTTATGTGCCCTCCCGTCCTGAGCGCTGGCCTCTAAGCCCTTAACATGAATCACGTAACGATCCGTTCCTCTTCCTATTGCCTTGGATGCCCTCAAGGCTCCTTCAGCTAGAAGATCGCCAAACCCCTCTCTCTTGGCGATCTTGTGCACCATATCCACCAACAGGCTCGAGTCCCCCCACCTGAACTCTATTCCCCCCGTGTCCTCCTTGGTTAGGAGCCCCTTCTCGTAGCACTCCATAGCCCAGCTTATCACCTTCCCCGTCGATATAACATCAATTCCGTAGTCATTGCACAGCTGGTTCGCGTGAATTATCGCTTCAAGGTCGTCTATCATCAAGTTAGATCCTAAGGCTACAAGGCCCTCGTACTCTGGGCCTCCTGCCAGCGTGCACCTGTAGTTCCCGGATTCTATGTGGTGCACCATCTTGCATTGGATGAAGCAGTCAAAGCAGGACTTCTTGCTTATCCTATACCTCTTCAGGCTCTCGCCGTTTATCGCCTGAGCCCTATCGAATACACCTGACCAATGGTTCTTCGTCGGAAGCCTCCCTATCTCGTAAAGAACGTCAACCAAATAGGGAGTTCCGTATCTTCTGAGGGTTTCCTCTGAGATCTCCCACCACACGCCGGAAGTGGCCTTCTCGTACATGGCCTTAGCCGCTTCGAAGAAGGCATCTGGGTCTGCCGGCTTCACTCCCTTGCTTCCCCTCACAGCTATGGCCTTCAGCCTCTTGCTCCCCATCACTGCTCCCATCCCTGTCCTTCCAGCAGCGTCATAGAAGTCGACTATGACGTTTGCGTATCTAACAAGCCTTTCACCCCCTGGTCCTATGCAGGCGACCTGTATGCTTGGATCTCCCATCTCCTCCTGTATTGCAAGCATGGTATCCCTCGTTCCCTTCCCCCAGAGGTGGGA
>QMVU01000116.1 GCA_003661265.1 Thermoproteota archaeon
ACCCATCGGATCAGGTTGTTTGTGTAATCACGGGCTCAGGCCTAAAGGACCCTATTGTGGCGATGAGGGAACTAGAGAGAAACATAGCTTTAGAGAGATTCATAAAGGGGGAAATCCCTAGCAGAACACTGATTGGAGGCACAAAGGAGAAGATCTTGAAGGTACTCAGGGAGGAGCCCTCCCACACCTACGGGATATGGATAAAACTTAGGGCGAAGGGCATTGAGATAAGCCCCTCTGCGGTCTACCAGCACGTCTCAGATTTAGAAAAAAAGGGATTGATTGCCAGAACGGATGAAGAGCTTGTATCCGGAAGGGTCAGAATAATTTACTCGTTAACGGAAAAAGGGAAGGAGTTGGTAAATCTCCTTGGATGATCAGTTTGATGGTCTCTCGAGGTCGTAATCCGACCAAGGAACTACGGGAACTAGGCTTCCGCTAAGATAGGCCCTTATGAAGTCTTTAAGCGTCTTACAGTTTCCTGCTAGGGCTACAACACCGTTCTCAAGCATCAGGGTTACTGCATTCTCATCCAAGGGGTTAGCTAATACCGCATCAGGCTCCAGCTCCAAGAAGACTTCAGAGAGAAACTCCGGATGCAAGTTAGATGTGTCGATAAAACCTATCTCCTCAAGAGCTCCGGTGTCTCCAAGCTCTATCACTGCGAGCTGTCTGATTTCCCCTGGTTTAGATGCTATTTCCGAGAAGAAACCTCTCGGCCTGGAGATGGGGATCACTAACCTGACCAACGTTGCTCTCCTACATCGGAGGATTACGAATATAAATATTCTTAGCTACTTTCCAGCAGCACTAATTCCTCATCTCTAAGTTCTAGCTTCATTTCTGGGTGGAATTTCGCAAATCTGACAAGGGCAGTGACCCTTAGGTCTTCAGGCAACATTGCTAGGAGGGAGGCTGGTGCTCTACCCCACAGACTCAGCATCATATTTATTCTTCCCTCGATCTTGTTCCAAGACTCTAAGAGTTCCTCTATGGATCCCAGATAGTCATTAAATGATGCCATGTTAGACTCCAGCTTATCTAGGAGCCGCTTTGCGTAACTATATCTCCCCTCGGAGAACTTGGCTCTGACATCATCGAGGAGCTTACGGAGGAACTCGACCCTATCGATTAGGCCTGTGAAGCCTTCTTCTTCCAAGCTTCTTGCCCTTTGATGCAGAGAAACCAATTTTTCTGATACGCTATCGATTCTGGTTTTCAGGTCCTTTGGCACAGCTACAGCCGGGGGCTTCACCTCAACTTTAGGTTTCACCTCAACTTTCAACTCCTTTTGGGGAGGAGTCCGGGTTAGAATCTTTCTAATTCCTGCTGGCTCTGGCTTAATTATCTCAATCTTCTCTGGCTTAACTTCCTCTTTTTTCACTACAGGAACGAACTCTTCCTCCTTCCTTCTAGCTCTGGTTGCTTGAAGAGCTATTAAGAGCGGTATTCCAGCAAGAAGGCCCATTACTACTAGGCGTGAGCCCCACACACCTATATAAGGCTCGAAAAAGGTAGTTACAGGTGAAACAAGCTTCCAAAAGCTCTCTAGCGGGCTTATGGATGTTGGAGATGGTGTTGGAGTTGGGATAACTGATTCGACGAGTATCTCAATAGATTTCTGTTCAACGGACTCCCCTTCGTGAACGACCTCCACTACGATCCTAGATGAACCGCTTTCAACGGCTTTTAGAGGTAAGATAACCTCCTTCTCCTCCCCAGCTGCCAAAGGCCCTATCTCAATAGAACTACTATTTGTTACATCTGAAGAAGCCTCTACTCTAAGAACTGCGTTATCAAGTAGCCTGTTCTTGATCCTAACCCTTAAGCTAACCGTATCCCCCTTGTTAAGCCTGACCGTTAAGGGGGAAATGTTCTCTATCAAATTACCCTTAACGCAAGTTCTGTAAAGGGTGGTTCTTCCAACCTCCGTTCCATTTAGCCTTGCGATTAATTGAATGCTAAGATTTCCAGTGGCTGTAGGAATTGTTTGGATGGAGAAAACGTTCTCAACACCAGCATTAACCCATCCTAGGGAAGTAGTCTTATTCATCACGCCATTCCCGAGGACGGAGACTTCTAACTCCCCGCTGACATTTACGGATACCTTTCCAGAAATTTCAACAGGTTCTCCGACTGTCAGATTTCCAAGCTCAGAAACCGAGAAAGTAGCAGAACCAACAACCTCTGGAGGAACTGCTTCTTCGTAAGGCAGCTCAATCCTGTGGACCCAGGATATGCTTCCGTCCTCCATGAGTACCTTCATCTCAACATATGAGAAAGGCCTATTTAGCCTGAAACTAAAGCTAGTTCTTCGTGTTCTTACTAAGGGAGTTACTGAGGGAAGCTGCTCTACCCAAAGCAGGCCTTCCTCTGGAGTTCTTACCTCTATCGTGGGCACCGTTGTGTCATTGGAGTATAGGGAAACGACCCCTTCGATAGATACTGTGAGATTTTCCGTTGCTTCAAGATTTTGAACAACAAATCCGACTCTTGGCATTTTTACGCTCATGAGAAAGCCGCTTAAATCGAGGAAGACTAGGGCCCAACGTTCAGGATCTAACCTAACCCTAAAAACGGGCTTAAACTCACGATACTCTGGAATGTAGAGCTTTTCATCTACGTTTAGATCGTATAAAAAGATCCCGTCGTTTCTACTCCAAAAGACAAGAAGCTTTCCAGCTATCATGGGCTGATCAAAGGCGTTCTTTGCCAGCCTTACAGCTTTATCGAGCTCAAACTCATCTAGGTCCACTATATTCAGGCTTCCCCCTGTTGTCATGATGTAGGCCCTGTTTCCAGCCCAAGGAATTTCGCCAGCGACCACATTACCGCCTACCAGCCCTATCGGCTGAAAGAGCATCTCCCCTGTAGACGGGTTTATGAAGTAAACGCTGGACTCGATTCCAGCCAAGAGGTGCTCATCACATACCCCCACTGCCATTACTTGAGAGAAGAACTCTCGATCCCAAATGATTTCTCCGCTCTCAGCATTTAATGCTAGGAGATGTCTCCCGCAGCTCACGTAAACCGTGCTGCCCTTCGATACCATAACCCTAACCGGGGCTGGGAGGTTAATGACCCAGACCTCCTCCCCACTTGCTATGTCATATGCGGATAACTTTCCACCCTCAATAGGAACTAAGATCAGGTTTCCTACGGGAAGAACTCTGGAATTGTAGCTTCTGTCTGAACCAGCTGGTAACTGGGTGTAATAAATCTTCTTGCCTGTAACGTGGTCTATGGCTATGAGGTAATTCGCTGTTCTCTCGCCCGTTGCAACGTAAACTCTCCTATTGTCCGCCCAAAAGTCTGGAACTGCAACACCACCAAGAGAAACTTCCCAAAGCAGGTCTCCGCTGTTGACATTAACGGCAGCTAGAAGATTTCCTCCTCTCTTAATTGTAATTATCTTATCCTCAACTACAAATGGGGAGGATCTCTTAACCCTTGGTGATAGATTGCCAACTTCCACAGGTTCTAGAGCATAATAGTATGGCTGGGCCAGAATCCATGTTGGGACTATGGAGATAAGCATTAAAAGGATAATTAGAGGGCGCCTCATGTCGATTTAAGAAACTCCCACGATATTAAAAAATACTCAGGTTTAGAGCTACAAGTGGATGGTAAACGACGCCGAAATCCTTGATGCCTTCATCGCTTGGATGGAGCTAAGGGGTTACAGATCTGGAACTATAAGGCAATATTTCTACGATGCAAAGAGATTCCTCAACTGGCTTAAGAAGGATCCAACAAAGGTCACTGAACAGGAGATTTCAGCGTACTTGCTTAAGATAAAATCGGAACGTAGCTTAAGCAACAGCACTTTACTGAGGAGAATAGCCTCTCTTAGGACATTCTACGAATTTCTCGTGGATCAGGGTATGATGAAAACAAACCCAGTAACGATAAGGAGACCGAGAGTGAGGAGAAAGTTGCCAAGGGTTCTCTCCAGGGAGGAGGTAGAGAGACTCATCTCAGCGGGGAAAAATGAGAGAGACAGACTTCTCCTCCGACTTCTGTATGCTACGGGGGCCAGAGTAAGCGAGATATCGTCTCTTACATGGGAGGATGTGAATCTTAAGGAGAGAACCGCCATCATAAGGGGAGGAAAGGGAGGTAAGGACAGGATAGTCTTGTTTGATGAGAAAACTGCCCAAGAACTTGCAAAATACAAGAGCGAACATGGTGGTCAAGGGAGAATCTTTCCATTATCTCCGAGGACCATCCAAAGGATTGTAAAGATGGCCGCCGCAAGAGCAGGGCTGCGCAAGGACGTTCACCCCCACACCTTGCGACACTGCCTTCATCCAGAAACTAGAGTACTCACTTCAAATGGATTTCTACCGGCTAAATTATTGTTCTTCTTTAATCATGAAGTTCTTACAATTGATCTCTCTGATCACTCCTGGAAGACGTGCAAAGTTTCTCAAAAGTTACATCACATCGCCGATAGACTTCTTTCGATCTGGGCAGGAGGCAGAGAGCTTATATGTACACCTGAGCACACGGTTTTTGTCCTTAGGAAAGGAAGAATTGTAGAAATTCAAGCTGGCGAGTTAAGCGTAGGTGACTACATTGCTGGAGTAGGGAGAATACCATTTAATACGGGTAGACGGTATCTGGATGCAGATCTCTGGCAATTGATTGGATACTATGTGGGAGATGGAGGTCTATGTGAAGAACGCAGAGTA
>QMVU01000117.1 GCA_003661265.1 Thermoproteota archaeon
ATCCTTCTCTCAAAGATGCTTGGATCTGTGATAATAGCCCACAAGCTTTACTTCATCACCTTGCTGGCGTTAGGAGCCTTTGGACAAAGACTTGTATTTGAGAAGCTCTGTGGGAGGGGAGGTTTTGTATCAGGCCTTGTTTACCTGCTTAACCCCTGGGTTGTTTACAGGATCTCCAAGGGACATAACCTGATAATCATGGGATCTGCCCTCCTGCCCTTCGCCTTTATCTCCTTCTTATCCCTTGAGAGAGAATACAGCATTTCAAGGGTTTTGCTGGCAGGATTCCTCTCGTCTCTCCTTCTTCTCATCTCCCCGCACATGGGATACATCTTCTTTATCATCTTGTTCCTTTATGGGATCTCCAAACCCCTGAAAGGGGCTCTAACTTTGAGGGAGCTGCTAAAACAGGCGATTTTGTTCGCCCAAACAGGCTTCTTAGCTATTGCGTTTGGGATGCCCGTTCTAATACTGGTAATTATGGGGATTGGATCCAAGGTAACAGTTGTTAGGTTGGAGGAGACAGCCTTCTACAGCCTTAGGATCCATTTACTGGTGGAGAAGTGGCCATACCTCATCGTAGGCCTAGGAGTCGTCCTGGGCCTTTTCCTGTTCATAGGAAAAGGAAAGGAATCCTTGTTCTCCCTGCTATTAATTCTTGTAGGGCTAACACTGAGTTTTGGAGGGGTTTGGCCGATCAGTCTCGTTATAAGCGCATTATATAAGTACCTTCCCGGATTCTTCATATTTAGAGAGCTCAATAAGTTCCTCTACATAGCGCTTTTCGGAGGAAGCCTCCTTTTTGAGGCCCTGGTTTTGGAGTTAAGGGGGTTTACCGAGTCCTTAATGGGAAAGAAGTGGTCGCTCGGTCCTATATCAAGAAAGCTGATTGGCTTCCTATTCATAGTCCTAGCCCTTCTTGCGCTCATAATTCCGGACCGGAACATCATTTCTGGTGATCTTGGTGGAAATGTGGGGACGATTCAGCTCCCCCCGCATCTCATGGAACTCGATGATTGGTTGAGATCTCAGGAAGGGGACTTCAGGGTAGCTTTCTTCCCACCAGCCTGCTGGGCAGCTGATTACGACTGGTCGGAGAGGTGGTTTCTAGACCCTGTGGTTAGCCTCCAAGCAAAACCAACCGTCGAAATTAGGAGCGAGATGGACATAACTCCTTCAAACAACTTCGTCAAGTGGGTTTACATGGCCATTTACCGTAACAGGACTAACAGGTTTGGAAAGCTCCTAGGGCTGCTGGGAGTTAAATACGTGATTTACCGCCCTGACGTTGATATGCCTGATGAAAGGGCGGATTTACGTCATCTGGGCAAGGAGGAGACTATTCCTCTTTTCGAGAGGGAGAACGACCTCGTGTTGATCAGAAGGATTGGGGAGTATGAAATTTACCTGAATAAGCACGCCTTGCCTCTTGTAGCAGAGGGATTTAGACCTGTTCTCATCGTGGGGGATAGAAGGGCATTGATTTCCCTTTCTCACTTGGACTTGAACTTCACTGAGAACGTTTGCATATTTCTTGATAATTTATACGACTATGCTGGCTTGGAGGAGTTGATTCAGGGCTGCAAATACGCGATAATTGACCCGAAAAACTGGATGGACCTACGCTTGGCTTTATCTAAGGAGAAAGTCGTGCTAAAACCGTGGGATTTCGTGGAGATGTCGACAGATGCGTCAAGCAGGTGGATCAGAGGGGATTTTTCGTGGTACTCTTACGGAGGGACTCTTAATGTTGCTCCAGATAATTACGTCATGACGAATAGGACAGGAAATTCGCTCCTCATACCCTTTACCATCACCAAGGAGGGGAATTTCTCCCTGTTCGTCCAGTGCTTTACCACATCAAACGATAATTTCGGGCAGATATCCGTGAAACTAGATGATTTTCCTCAAAAACTAGTTCAAAGCAGAGTCCCCGGAAGCATCGAAGGTTATTATAGGTGGGTTGACCTGGGAGAATTTCACCTAGCAGAAGGCCGTCATTTCTTGAGGTTTAGAAGCGTTGGAGGAGCCGCTGCCATATCCAAGATAGTACTTTTGCCTAAGGATGCTTCCCCCGTAGATGGCTTGGATTTCTTACCGCGGATCGTTCTGCTTATGGACGATGACTTCTGGGATTTCAAAGGGCCCCCTGGAAGTTTTGCCATATCCCCGGATTTCAGCAACGGACGGGCCGTTTGTCTGTTAAATGGAGTTTACGGCTTATTTTATGTTCCAAGAGGAGGAGATTACAGTCTTATCTTGAAGACACATGGAGAGGAAGGAATCCCGCTCCAAGTCTCTCTAGACGGTACTAAATTTGATATGAAGATAAGAAAAGGGAGCTTGATCCTCAAATTGAGCATAAACAAGGGCTTTCACACGATAACGATGACGAGTAATGCCTCATGCGTACTCGACCTAGCCCTCCTCGTGGAGGGGGATGAGGAATTTCCGTTAAAGGAAGAAAGGTCCATATTAATTCCTTCCTACTCAAGAAGTCCGTGCTCATGTACTCTGATGATAAACTCGCCCTATCTCCTCTTTTTGGAGACTTACGAGCCGGGCTGGAGGCTCTCTTGTGGAGAAAATATGGAGCCTCTCCCGGCTTTCAGCTACGCTAACCTTTACCTGATAGAGGGATTCCCAAAAGGGAACTGTACGTTGTCCTTTGTTGGATGTGAGTTGGTATTGGAGGGATTCCTCATTGCTCCGCCGCTTGTGGCTGTAATAGCTCTTAGCGTTAGGATCTTTAAGAAGAAGGGGATTATAAGGGAGGAGACTTAGGTGCAAATCCTCATAGTTCAACCGCACATGTTCCCTGGAGGAGCTGAGAAAGCCATCGTCTACCTGTCTCATTGTCTTAAGAAGATGGGGAATCGTGTTTCAGTAGCTACTTTATCCGTTCAGGTTCGAGGCCTTCCGTCAATAGCTAGAGAAATCGAATACATAACCCCAGGAGAGCAAATCTACCCGAAAAGGGGGCTTTTCTCGAACTCTTCTGATGTCTTGAAGACTTTCCTCATGGAAACAAAGAAGCTACATGAAGTTGTAGTGGAAAGGGTGGAAGATTATGACGTGATAAATCCGCACGTCTTCCCCTCCTATTGGGCCACTGTTGGAATGGAACCAATTGTTTGGACGTGTAATGAGGTTTTAGGCCCCTATGATAAAACTAGGGCCCTATACGGCTCCTCCCTAATCTTCAGATCCATCTTCGAGCTTGTGAAGGGCATAGACTCGCTCATAGTTTCCCGCTTTGTCCACAAAATCCTCACGAACTCCCCCTATAATAACAGCCTTATCGAGAGGAGGTACGGAAGAAAGCCGATATTGGCCCTCCCAGGCGTTGATGTGGAGTTCTTCCAGCAGGATGTGCCTGATGCTAAAGAAAAGGTCGGTTTGAGTGGTAGGTTTGTTATGTTGCAGGTAGGAGCCCTTTTGCGGAGGAAAAGGCATGATATAGGGATTAAGGTGTTAAAGAAATTGAAATCAGAGGTTCCTCATGTATCTCTGCTCATAGTAGGAAGCGGCCCGTTGAAGAAAGAGCTAGAGGATGAGGCTAAGAGGCTAAGGGTCCGCTCCGACGTGAAGATCCTTAGCGATATAACGGAAGACGAACTAAGGCTTGTCTATAAGGCTAGCGATGTGCTGCTATTTCCAGTGATTGATCAAACATTTGGTCTGGTGCCCTTTGAAGCGTTGGCATCCGGTACACCGGTCATAGTCTCCGAGAACGCAGGTTGTGCAAAAATAATAGAGCGAGAGTCCTTGGGCATGGTCGTCAAGTCTGAAGTTGAGGCATTCTACAATGCAGTCTTATCCATAATAAGAGGTAAAAGTGACGTTGAAAATATGCTGATTGCAGCTAAGAACTATATTAGGAAGCATTTGACTTGGGAGAAATTTGCAGAGGCTCACATGAGGGCATTTACCGAGATTTGTGATTTGGCAGGCTGGTGTTAGATATGGAGACCATTAGGTTTCTCTCGATAATTTCGCTCGTAATTCTAGGTTCAAGTCTTTTAGTTCCCAGTTATACTGGACTTCCAGCAGAAGGAGAAAAGAACGTTTATGTCACGTTAATCCTGCACTATGACTCTTATTTCGACGAGGAACCATTGGATACACTGGAAAAAGCTCTGGAATTCCTGAAATCAATAGATTTCCCCATGGATAAGTTGGCGATAACTGTTTGGAGGGACGTGTTGGAGCGGGACCATAAGTTCTACAGGTTCAAAGACCTGCTTGAATCTTACGGCTTTCCCTTTGACAGGGAGCACATAGGCATATTCCTCCCTCCAGAAGACGCAAACGACAGGTTCATAGTGACTTTAGCCATGGAGGACTATAGAAGCAGGTTTGGCCAGTATCCCTTATTTGCCTCAGGCTTTGCTGCCAGCAACGACACTTATTTCTGGCTTCAGATGTTCGGGGTCAAGGTCACGTTCTTCAACGCTTGGGAGGATGGTCAAGATTACAGTTATAGGGGGCTAAGCTGTCCTGATGAGATGAAAGGAGCTAACTGGGAAGGATCTCCATTTCAACCCTACAAACCAAGCATTAGATCTGCTAATGCTCCTGGACTCCATCCAGGAGATGAGCTGGACATTTGGGAGTGCCTCTGGGTCTTCAGAAATCCATCCTACGCATACTTGAGGTCAAACTATGCTGCATGGGGCAGTATTCATC
>QMVU01000118.1 GCA_003661265.1 Thermoproteota archaeon
GTTCAATGCTATAACTTTAGCTTCATTATTTTACTGGTTCTTGAGCGATAAATTGAATGATGCTGGAATATGAGAAGATCGTTCACTTTTAGAATAATATATTACATCTAGCTAATATTTATATGGTCATATAATATATGATATTTATAGAGCATATGATGGATAGCACAATTCCAACGCTAGACGATCTTGAACTGCATGGTAAAAGAGTTTTTCTTCGCGCAGACATGAACGTACCACTGGATGAAAATGGGAGAATCATAGATGCAACTAAGATTAAAGAGGCAGTTATCACGATCAAGGAGCTATTAGAGAGAGACGCTAGGCTTGTAGTAGGAACTCATCAAGGAAAGCCTGGCTCTAGGGACTTTGTACCTACTGATTTCCATGCAAAATTGCTTAGTGAGGAACTAGGAATACGCGTAAAGAAGATAGATGGAATAGCATGTAGATGCGCAAGGGAAGCGATAAGCAGGGTTAAGCCAGGAGAACTAGTTCTCTTAGAGAATCTGAGATTTCATGCTGAGGAAAACTTAGAACTTCCACCTAAGAAAGCTATTGAAACAAGCCTTGTGAAGAGACTTGCTCCTCTCTTTGACGTTTATGTTAATGATGCTTTTCACGCCTCTCACAGAAGTCAACCAAGTCTAGTTGGTTTTCCATATCTAATGCTCTCTGCGGCAGGACGAATAATGGAGAGAATGCTGTTAGAAACAGAAGGTTTAGAAAATAGTGATGGAAGGAAGATTTACGTTCTAGGAGGTGGAAAAATTGCTGATAAATTCAAAGTGATGATTCACGCTCTTGCCACAAATAGGGCCCGAGAGGTCTTAGTTGGTGGATTGGTTGGGGTTCTAATGTGCATGGCTGCTGGCTATTCTGTCGGAAAAAGCCGGAAGGTCTTTAAGGATCTTGCTCTTATATTGCCAGTTGCCAGCGAGTCGATAAGAAGGTTTAGCGGGAGAATTTTCTATCCAGTTGATTTCGTTGTGCTGAGGGGAGACAAAGTTGAGATCGTTCCGGTATATTCTGTTCCAAATGACGCTAAAATTGTAGACATAGGTCCTGGGACTGTGGAGCTTTTTAGAGAAAGAATGAAGGAAGCTGATTTAGTAATTGCAAACGGTCCAATGGGTATTTTTGAGAACCCACGCTTCAGGAAGGGAACTCTGGATTTCGTAAGAGCTGCAATTGAGGTTTCCAAAGAGTTGGTGTTGTGTGGTGGTCATTTAAGCGCCGCTGCTAGAATGCTAGGACCTCTTCCAGAGGGTAAAAGGATTTTTACAGCTGGGGGAGCCTTGATGTTTAAGATAGCTGGTCTTCCTATGCCAGCCATAGATGTACTTAGGGAGGGCAGGATTTGATTCGTGTAGGCGTTGTTGGATACGGTACTATAGGTAAGAGAGTGGCCAATGCCATTACTAAACAACCTGACATGGTGCTAGTCGGTGTTGTTAAAAGATCTCCCGACTACTCGGCGAAGATAGGGATATCGAGGGGGATACGCTTCTTTATACCTCACGAAGAGCTCGTTGATGCATGGAACAGAGCTGGCGCAAGATACTATGGAACCTTAGATGACCTCTTACAAGAGTGTGATGTTATAGTAGACGCTACTCCTAAAGGTATTGGGATGAAGAATAGGGTAATTTATGAGAGTAAAGGAATAAAGGCTATTTTTCAAGGAGGAGAGCATCCAAATGTTGGTGAGGTGAGTTTTGTTGCTCAAGTGAACTATGAGAGCGCACTTGGGAAGCAATTCTTACGGGTTGTCTCCTGTAACACAACTGGTCTTGCCAGAGTTCTGCATGCAATAAACCAGCAATACCCCATAGAGAAAGCGATAGTATTTCTCGTAAGAAGAGCTATAGACCCAAATCAAGATACAAATGGGATAATAGACTGCGTCGCTCCCTCATTCGGAGTATCACATCATGCGGAAGACCTTAAGACCGTTCTTAAAGATATAAACATAGTCACATTTGCAGTGAGGATTCCTGTAACGCACTTCCACGTTCACATGATTTCTATCAAACTAAAGGAGACTGTGGATCGTAGGGAGATCATAGACCTTTTAGAAGAGTCGAGAAGAATCGTTGTTCTCTCTTCTAGAGATGGTTTAGGGAGTACTGCAAAGCTCTTAGATCTAAGTAGAGAGCTAGGGCGCCCTAGGTTTGACATTTACGAGAATTTAGTTTGGTTGGATTCCATATATGCGGAGGGAAAATGGCTTCACTTAATGCAAGCAATTCATCAAGAGGCCATAGTTATTCCCGAGAACATCGATGCTATTAGAGCAGTTTCAGGATTTACCGACGCTCTTACCTCTATGAACCTGACAGATTCTTCTCTATCGATAGTCAGCACAAGGTTTTACTAGTTCTCAGTTTTTACAAAGTTTTAGCGCAAATTCTTTCAGCAGCGTCGTTAAATCTCTTCCAAACAACAGATAACGTACTATAAGACATCACGGTGAAGGAGAATGCCATGAGAAAGGCGTCAGTTGGGGACGCGTAGGTAGAAGTCGTACTTGGTAGGGAAATTCCTGTTATGACCATAGATATTGCCATTAAGAAGGCCTTTTTAAGTGCTCTTACTTCTTTAGTTTCATAGAAGAGCTTTGAGATCCTATCTACCATAAAGAAGACCATGATAGCAAGGAACATAGCCATTAAGTTAGCCAATGCACCAGGAATCCCCCTTGAACGGGTTTTTCCAGCGAACCAAACGTCTAAAAACAATATGAGAGCAGGAAAAACAGAAGACCAAGCCATAACCAATGCTGCCCATTTTTTAAGATCTTCTAATACCTTAGAGCTCATATCTCGCACCACCATGCTTGCAACTCCTAGGGGTATGTATGTTAAGGATGTCGTCCATGACTGACGTTATCAAGGGGGTGAATTTTTTAAATGGAAAGCATAAAAATTACGCCTGCAGTTACTAAGAAGTGGAGAAAGGTGTTGTTATGTCCGCTCAAAAAGAACATGTAAACGTGGTCTTTATTGGACACGTAGATCACGGTAAGTCAACCATTATAGGCAGAATGTTCTACGATCTCGGATTAATTAAGCAACTCCCATCGGAGGAAGAGGCTGCCGACGCTGTCTTCGCATGGCTAGTTGACAGACTAAAGGAAGAAAGGGAAAGAGGTATGACCATAGACCTATTCCACACGAAAATAGAGACGCCAAGGAAGATGATTACAATAATCGACGCTCCTGGCCACAGGGACTTCGTGAAGAACATGATCACTGGCGCTAGTCAGGCAGACGGAGCAGTTCTAGTTGTCTCTGCTAAGAGAGGAGAGGGTGTCCAAGCGCAGACTATTGAACATGTTTTCTTAGCAAAAACCCTTGGCGTAAGACAGATCATAGTAGCGATTAATAAGATGGATGACCCTACGGTTAATTATAGCAAGGAGAGATTTGAGGAGTTAAAGGGACAGGTCTCAGAACTTCTAGGTAGGGTAGGGTATGATCCCTCGAAGATCCCATTTGTCCCAGTAAGTGGACTGATCGGAGACAACGTTGCTAGAAGGAGCGATAAAATGCCATGGTACACAGGACCTACTTTATATGAGCTCTTTGACACGTTTGAAGCTCCACCAAAGCCTGTGGACAAGCCCCTTAGACTTCCCATACAGGACATCTACACGATAACCGGCATCGGTGTGGTTGCTGTTGGGAGAGTAGAAACTGGCGTGCTTAAACCAAATTCACAGGCCATAATTGAGCCAATACATAAGATGGTTGAAGTAAAAACGATAGAAATGCACCATCAGAGGCTGGATAAGGCAGAACCTGGTGATAACATCGGAGTAAACATAAAAGGTGTATCAAAGAAGGAGCTTAAGAGAGGAGATGTCATAGGAGATCCAAGGAATCCTCCCACCGTGGCAGAGGAATTCACCGCCCAGATAGTTGTTCTTCAGCATCCAACAGCGATAGCTCCAGGATACACGCCGGTAATCCACGCACATACTGGACATGTTGCTGCAAGATTGGAGGAGATAGTGAAGAAAATAGATCCTAGCTCTGGGGAGACCATTGAGGAGCATCCAAGCTTCATAAAGAAAGGAGATGCAGCTATAGTGCGTTTTAGGCCTATAAAGCCCTTTGTAATAGAGAAATACAGTGAATTCCCACCGCTAGGGAGGTTTGCAATAAGAGACATGGGTATGACCATCGGGGCGGGTATTGTACTCGAGGTAAAGCCATTAGCAAGGGAGAAGAAGTGATTTCCCCTCCTTTGTTTTTTAATTCATAGATACCTAAACACTAGGGGGATGCTCGATGGTAGAGAGGCTTAGAATAGAATTAGTGAGTACAAACGTTGAAAGTCTACAAAAAGTTAGTAGAGAGTTCAAAGAGGCCGGAGAAAAGATGGGAGTAAGAATTAAAGGCCCAATTCCGTTACCGACTAAGAGACTGAGGATTACAACCCTAAGGAATCCGTCTGGCGAAGGAACAAATAGATTCGATAGATATGAGTTGAGAATCCACAAGAGGATAATAGATGTTTTGAATCCTGACGAGAGATTCATCAGGAAGATCATGGGAATAACCATACCTGACGATGTGAAGGTTAGCATAGTTATGATGACCTAGACCTCCTTAAGTTTTGTCCCTTATTGTGAGGTGTGATTAGCTAAGAGAGGAA